>PKTZ01000082.1 GCA_002868925.1 Desulfuromonas sp.
ATCGACTACCCGGAACAGGACCAGCAGCCGGTAGATATCGATCAGTTCACGGCAGAACTGACGCCACGCGTAACCGAGCTCGTCGACCTTCTGCAGCAGCTCGAGCACCTTACCCCCGTCCCGTTGCAGGGTCGCCGACACCACGTCGAACAGTAGGCGCCGGTCGACCATGCCGAGCAGTCCTTGCACATCCTCGTCGGTAACTTTCTCCCCGCAAAAGGCGATGACCTGGTCGAGGGTCGAAAGCGAATCACGCATACTCCCCTCGCCGTTGCGGGCGATCAGGGAGAGTGCCCGCTCCGAGATCTCGATCTTCTCGGCGGCGGCGATCTCCTTGAGTTTTTGCGCAACCTTGCCGNGGAAGTCAAGACGCTGACAACGTGACAGTATGGTGATCGGGATCTTGTGCGGTTCGGTCGTGGCGAAAATGAAGCGGGCATGCTCCGGCGGCTCTTCCAAGGTCTTGAGCAGCGCGTTGAAAGCATTGATCGACAACATGTGAACTTCGTCGATGATAAAAATCTTGTTTCGAGCCCGGGAGGGGATGTAGCGGATGTTGTCACGCAGATCGCGGACATCATCGACGCCGGTATTAGAGGCGCCGTCGATCTCGAAAACGTCGACGCTCTGCCCTTCGGTGATCTCGGTGCAGTTGGGGCAGACATTGCACGGCTCGGCCGTCGGCCCCTGCTCGCAGTTGAGCGCCTTGGCCAAGATCCGGGCGGCCGAGGTCTTACCGACCCCGCGGGCGCCGGTGAACAAAAAGGCGTGATGCACCCGGCCGGACGCGATGGCATTGTTGAGGGTACGACTGATATGCTCCTGGCCGACCAGGTCGGCGAAGGTTTGCGGACGATACTTGCGGGCCAGAACGAGATAAGACATCAGCTCTATCAACTCCGGTCTTATGTTGTTGAAATGCGGCAGGAAGATGGGAACGGCATTGCCGGTACAAGTGACAGCCAGGCACTCCCGCGGCACACGGAATAACCGTTACCGCTGCTCCCTTCCGGGTCTGACGGGGTTGGCGGCCTCCCATTGCACGGGACCCGGCTGTCACTTCTAACGGCAACGAAACCGTTACTGAAAAAAGAAAAATAAAATGGCGGAGAGGGAGGGATTCGAACCCTCGGTACCTTGCGGTACACACGATTTCCAATCGTGCACCTTCGGCCTCTCGGTCACCTCTCCGCGGATTGGGTAGAATACAATACGGGGTCTTGCCTGTAAAGAGCTTTTGCGTCAAAACAGACGCGTTGTTTTAGCGAAAAAAGGAGCAAATGTCAACCGGGCATTCCGGGAAAGTTTTTATCTCGATTTTTTCTTGATAAACCCGGGCGGAATCGGTCGATATTGCCAGGCCACGGAAGATAAAAACCGGATTACTCCCCGGCCTCATCCGGACGCGCCGGGAAGTCCTGCAACCCCCGCCAGATATAATGCACTCCGGCAACTACCGTAACCAGTCCAGTTCCGACGAAGAGAACATCGATGAGAAACTCCGGAAGAGGGACTATCGCCGACAGCAACACGATCCCCATGGCAACGATCTGCAATAGCGTGGAAAACTTGCCCCAGAAACTCGGGACAAATGCGGAAACGTTCCCGGCAAAATGGAGAACCCCCGAGCCGAGGGCAACGTAGACATCCTTGGCGACGACCAGCACCGCCAGCCAGGCCGGGACCAACCCCTGCAACGACAGCGCGACGAAGGCGACCGTCGTCAGCAGCTTGTCCCCCATCGGATCGAGGTAGGTTCCGAGAAGCGAGGTCTGGTTTAAGCGGCGCGCCAGGAAACCGTCGAGAAAATCGGAGATGCCGGCCAGGAGAAACAGAACCAGGGCTAGGGCATATTGTTTATAAATGATTGCGATCAGAAACGGCGTGACCAGGAACAGGCGCAACAGACTGAGCGTATTGGGAACGTTCAAGCAGTCCTCCCGATGCAAGAAAAGTCAACAACTTCAAGTATGCATTATTTTCTCTATATTCCAATTAACAAACAATGAAATCGGCTCATCCCTCGCTCAAAAAAAACAAGGCCCAGTCGGAATCGACTGGGCCTTGCATTCTATTATGGCGGAGGGGGGGAGATTCGAACTCCCGGTCGCTTGCGCGACAACAGATTTCGAGTCTGTGATATTCCTCATCACATCACTTCACATAAAATCACAACATGTTTGTAAACCACCATTATCAGTGTTGTTATTCCAAGTTGTGACACACTGTGAAACATTTAATGTCATAATAATTATTTCCACCTATCTTTCCACCTTCAATAAAATCAATCCAAGGAATCAGCAATATGCCAATATCAGACTTCAAAGCTATTCATGCTGAACATAACGGAAGAAAGATCAAAGGTATTTACAAACGTGAAGTTGATACTTTTACTATCAAAAAAGGGATTACCAAACTCACCCTTCCCGAATATGAATACTCCTTTGATTTCACTGTTAATGGCAAGCGTTTCCGCTCCATCTTTGGCAAAGAAAGTAATTTCGGAAAAATCGGGGCGACGGGGAAGTGGGAGTCTTGGGCAGTTGAGAAGGCAGTTGAAGCCCTTCTCCGTTTTCGCTCAAACGCTAAAACCGGAGAAGGCCCTACAAGCATTAAAGAAGAACGCTACCTCTTAAGAAAAACAGCTGACGAAAAGAAGAAGCAAGAAAAAAGAGAGAAGACAGTTGAACAGTTAGTTGAACTATTCTTGGAAGATATCGCAATCTCAGCCCCAGGCATCAAAACCAACAAACCCCGCACGATCAAAGAATACAAACTCAATCTCTATCGTGACGTTATCCCTGCAATTGGCAAACTCAAAGCAAAAGATGTTGAGCGTGAAGACATTACTGAAATAATTGAAAAGATCGTTAAGAGAGGGAAAATTACCCAAGCAAATAGAACCCTTGCAGCTTGCAGTAGACTTTTCAACTGGGCCCTATCCAAAGGGCGGGTTCGATATAACCCTTGCGCTCAAATGAAAAAGTACAATGAGAAACCAAGGGAGAGGGTTTTAACAGAGCCGGAACAAAGGACAAAAAACCAACAGAAATCAAAACATGAAGAGATAAAAACATTGTGGCAAAAACTGTCTGAGGACACAGAAACAACCGAAGCACGCATTCTTATGCTATGCATACTTCTTGGGACAAGACCAAACGAAATTTGCAGAATGAAATGGGAAAACATTGATGAAGATAATTGGTGGGCCGTCCACAAAGATGAGATCAAAACCGATGTTGCACTTGAGTGTTATCTCACTAGAACGGCCCTTAATGTTTTAGGAACGAAGAAAAAGAATGGGGTTCTACCCCGAGTTTACGGACACTTCAAAAAAGCCTATAGTGGCCAGAAGGAGTGTCTATGTCGAAAAGAAGGAAATTCAGTCCAGAGTTCAA
>PKTZ01000094.1 GCA_002868925.1 Desulfuromonas sp.
CCCTCGAAGGTCCCGAACAGCACCAGGATCTCACCGGCGAAATTGCCGAGCCCCGGCAGGCCGAGCGATGACAGGGAAAAGAGCAGGAGGAAGGCCGACAACACCGGGGCGCAGTGCCAGAGTCCTCCGAGTTCATCAAGGTTGCGGCTGCCGGTCCGTGCCTCGAGCATGGCGATCAGCACGAACAGACCACCGGTCGTCACCCCGTGCGCCGTCATCAACAGGATGCTCCCCTCAAGGGCGGTCGCGTTCCAGGCAGCGAAACCGATGATGACCAGACCGAGATGGGAGACCGACGAATAGGCGATCAGCCGCTTGGCATCCTTCTGCAGGTAAGCGGCCCAGGCGGCGTGAAAGAGGCCGATCAGGGCCAGCGTCGCCAGCAGCGGCAGGCTGCGCTGCGCCACATCAGGAAAGAGCGAAAAGGCGAAGCGGAGCATGGCGTAGGCGCCGGTCTTGAGCAACAGGCCGGCAAGGTCGAGCGAACCGGCGGTCGGCGCCTCGGTGTGGGCATCCGGCAGCCAGGTGTGAAACGGGAACAGCGGCACCTTGATAATAAAAGCGATCAGGAAAGCGCCGTAGAGCCAGAGCTCCTCGCTCCCATCGAACCGGGTCTGGCGCAACGCGTCGAGGGCGAAGGTGTAGTCGCCGCTCTGCTGGCCGTGAATCCAGTAGAGGGCGATGATGCCGATCAGCATCAGCAACGACCCGGCGAGGGTGTAGAGGAAGAATTTAACCGAGGCGTAGACCCGGCGGGTGTGACCCCAGACCCCGATCAGCAGGAACATCGGGATCAGCATCACTTCCCAGAAAACATAGAACAGAACGAGGTCGAGGGCGAGGAAGACACCGAGGACACCGGTCTCCATCGCCATCAGCAGGACGAAGAAAAGAGGCGCATGTTTCTTCACCGGCCAGGAAATTAAAACCGCGATCACCTGCAGGAAGCCGGTCAGGACCACCATCAGCAAAGAGAGGCCGTCGAGACCCAAGGTGTAGCGGATGCCGAAGCGGGGAATCCAGGCGACGTCCTCGTAGAGGAACCAGCGCTGACCGCTCTGCGGGGTCGTCACGAACATCCAGACCGAAAGGATGAACACCGCCAGGGTCGCAACCAGGGCGTACCAGCGGCACTCCTCCGGCTCGTGCCGGTGCAGCCAGCAGAGCAGGGAGCCGATCAGCGGCAGCGCCAGCAGCAGGCTCAGCCACGGAAATTCGGGGTATGTCGCGAGTGCAGGATCCATCAATCCATCCTAGAGTGAAACCAGGCGCCAGAGGCACCAGCCGAGGAGCGCCAGGAGCCCCCAGGCGAAAGCGGTCACGTAGTGCGGCAGCCGCCCGGTAGCGGCCAGGCGCATCTTCTCTCCGGCCTGCCGACTCATGTTGGCCAACCCTTCGAGCACGCCGTCAATGACGGTCAGGTCGATACCTAGCCAGCAGAAGCGGCCCAGGGCGCGAAACGGCACCAGGATCAAACGTTCAACCAGTTCATCGACCCGCCAGCCGGCAAGCAGGAACCGGGAGACAACATTCTCCCGCGGAACGTTGACGTTACGGTAGAAGTGGCGAGCGATAAACCAACCGGCCGCCACCAGAACCGTGGCCACTCCCCACAGCATCCACTCGTTGGCATGACTGACCGCCGGTACCGAACCGGCCAGAGGCCCGAGGAAATGGTGCAGCCATTCATTGCCGCCGACCAGAACCGGCAGGTTGAGAATACCGCCGCCGAGACCGAGAAAGGCGAGCGGCAGCAACGGCCAGACCATCAATCCGCCCGGCGCATGCCCGGCCTCACCGCGTGCCTCGCCGCCGAAGACCAGGTAGAGCAAGCGGAAGGTATAGATTGCGGTCAGCAGGGCGTTCAGCGAACCGAGCAGCCAGATTGACTTGAACAGCAATCCGGGCTGGGCATAGACGGCAAGCAGGATCGCGTCCTTCGAATAGAAACCTCCGGTCATCGGCACCCCGGCCAGGCAGATTGCCCCGGCCATGAACAGGGAGAAGACGAACGACGCGCGACGGGCGACGCCACCCATTTTGAAGATGTCGTTCTCCTCGTGACAGAGGTGGATAACGCAACCGGCCGCCATGAACAGCAGCGCCTTGAAAAAGGCGTGGGTCAGCAGGTGGAACATCGCGCCGGCGACCGATCCGGCCCCGACCGCGATAAACATGTAACCGACCTGGCTCATGGTCGAATAGGCAAGCACCCGCTTGATCTCGCGCTGGGCGAGCGCGCAGGTGGCGGCGTAGAAGGCGGTCAACACCCCGACCAGGGCGATCGCCGCCATCCCGACCGGAGAGAGAGAGACCAGCGGGAAGAGACGGCAGAGCAGGTAGACACCGGCGGTGACCATGGTCGCGGCATGGATGAGGGCCGAGACCGGGGTCGGACCGGCCATGGCGTCGGCGAGCCAGGTCATCAGCGGCAGCTGGGCCGACTTGCCGCTGGCGCCGAGCAGCAGCAACAGGGTAAGACCGGTCGCGACCGCCGGAGCGAAACCGGCCGCCTGCTGGTTGATCTCGGAGATCGACAGGGTTCCGGTCAGTGCGAACAGCCAGAGCATGGCGATGCCGAAAAAGACATCGCCGACCCGGGTCACCAGGAACGCCTTGCGCCCGGCGTCGGCATTCTCCCCCTTGCCGTACCAGTAACCGATCAGGCCGTAGGAGCAGAAACCGACCCCTTCCCAGCCGACAAAGGTCAGCAAAAGGTTATCGGCGAGCACGATCAAAAGCATCGCCGCGACAAAAAGGTTGAGCAGGGTGAAGAAGCGGGCGTAATCCTTCTCCTTCGCCATGTAACCGACGGCATAGAGGTGGATCAGGGTCGAGACGCCGGTCACCATCAGGGTCATCGGTGCCGACAGCCGATCGAACAGGATAGCGATATCGACCTGCAGATCGCCGCTGGTTGCCCAGGTATAGAGCACCGCCCGGCTCCCCTCGCCGTCGGCGTATGACCAGAACAGCAGGGTAATGATGGTCGCCGTCGCCACCCCGAACAGGGCCAGGGTTTCGGCGAACAGGCGCGGTGCCCGCATGCCGAACATGCCGTTCAGAACGCCGCAGACCAGAGGCAGCAGCGGTATCAAAAATAGCAACGTCTCGTTCATCCGCTCATCTCGTCAAAAGCATCGGCGTCGATCGACCCCTTGCGCCGCCGCAGGTAAACAACCAGCGCCAAGGAGATGCCGACTTCGGCCGCGGTCATCGCCATCAGGAAGATGACGAAGATCTGGCCGTCGACCTCGCGCCAGTAGGCCGAAGCGCCGACCAGGATCAGGCCGACCGCATTGAGCATGATCTCGACCCCGACCAGGATCATGATCAGGTTGCGCCGACCGAGCACGCAGCCGAGCCCCATGGTGAACATCATCGAGGCGACAATCAGCAGGTGGGAGAGCGGAACGATCATTTGCGCCCTCCCTTCTTCTTGTCGGTCCGACCGACGTAGTACCCGCCGACCGCCGCGAACAGCAGCTGGAATGAGACGACTTCGACCGCCAGCGCGTACTCCTTGAACAGGGTGTAACCGAAGTCTCGCGGCGTCGCGAAGTAGACGGGGATTCCGTCGACGCCACCCGGATCGAAAGCGATAATCGCAAACGTCGCCCCGAGCACGGTCAACGACAGCAGGACCACCGGCAGCAGCCGGCTCCAGACCAGTCCCTGCAGCTCCTGTGACGGTGCCAGCTCGAGCATCATGATGATGAACATGAACAGCACCATGATCGCTCCGGCGTAGATAATCACCTCCCACGCCGCCACCAGCGGCGCCCCGAGAACGTAGAAGAGCAGAGCCAGGGCGAAGAAGGCATGCACCAGGTAGATGATGGCGTGTACCGGGTTACGCCGAGTCACGCAGAGCAGAGTCGCCGTCAGGGCAATTGCGCTCAGTATGTAGAACAGTACGGTCGCCATATTGTTAAATATTCTTCGTGTCCTTCGTGATCTTCGTGGTTAATACCCAAAAACCAAAACCTACGGCAGCAAACTCTTTACATCCTCCGGTTCAGTCTCGTCTTCGTTGCCGCCACGCGGATTGACCACGCCGATACCGGCATGACGGTAGAAGTTATATTCGTTATCCTTGCCGCCGTCATCGATCAACAGATCCTCTTTTTCGTGAACCAGGTTGAGCAGGTCGCGGTTGCAGATTTCGTAATCGGGCGTCATCTGGATCGCCATGGTCGGACAGGCTTCGGCACAGAGCCCGCAGAAGATGCAGCGGCTGAAGTTGATCCGGAACCAGGCGGCATAGCGGCGGCCGTTTTCATCCTCGGCCGCCTGCATTGAGATGCAGTCGACCGGGCAGGCGGCGCTGCAGAGATAGCAGGCGACACAGCGCTCGCCACCATCCGGATCGCGGGTCAGCACGATGCGGGCTCGATAGCGCGAATACGGCGTCCTCTTCTGTTCCGGGTACTGGATCGTCACCGGCTTTTTGAAGATATAGCTCAGGGTCACCCAGAACGGTTCGAGGGTCCCCTTTATGTCACGCCACAGGTCTCTCACATCAGCCTCCCAGGCTCCAGACCATGAAACCGCCACGCACCACGACATCGAGCAGGGCGATCGGCATCAGCACCTTCCAGCCGAAATGCATCAGCTGGTCATAACGGAAGCGGGGCATGGTGCCGCGCATCCAGATAAAAACAAACGCAACACCGAGCACCTTGAACAGGAACCAGAAGATCGGCGGCAGCAACGGCCCGTGCCAGCCACCGAGGAAGAAGATGGTGGTCATCGAACCGAGAATGATCATGTTGATGTATTCGCCGACGAAAAACAGACCGAACCGCATCCCGGAATACTCGGTATGGAACCCGGCGACCAGTTCGTTCTCCGCTTCCGGCAGGTCAAACGGGATCCGCTTCGATTCCGCAGCGACGCTGACGAAAAAGATCAGGAACGTCTCCGGGTAGATCAGGACAAACGGCAGCGACTCCTGCGCCATGACGATATCGGTCAGCGAGAAGGAGCGGGCCGCCATGATGATCGGTACCACCGCCAGCCCCATCGACAATTCGTAGGAGATCAACTGGGCCAGCCCGCGGATCGAGGCGAGCAGGGCATACTTCGAGTTGGAGGCCCAGCCGCCGAGAGCGATGCCGTAGACCGCCAGCGAGGAGAGACCGAGGAAGTAGAGCACTCCGATGTTCAAATCGCAAACAACCTGCGGAACCTGCTGTCCAAATATTTCGATCGTCGGCCCGAACGGCACAACTGCCAGCGACATCAGGGCGGTCACCGCCGCCAGTCCCGGCGCGAACAGGAACAGGTATTTGTCTGCACCGGCCGGGCAGACATCCTCCTTGGTCAACATCTTGATCAGGTCGGCGACCGGCTGGAACATGCCGAACGGACCGACCCGGTTCGGGCCGTAACGCAGCTGCATCCGAGCCAGGATCTTCCGTTCGGCCAGGACCAGGTAAGCGGCCATGGTGAGGACGACGGCGAAGATCAGGCCGAGCTTGATGATGATAATCAGTAATGTAATCAGAATATCATTCATCTCGCGCTCCGTTTTTACGGATACTACAGGGGATCATAACGCCTCCCGGCAAAAAGGCGTCAGCTCCGGTCTGCGGTATCAGCACCAGGCCGGGAAGGGCTTTGGCATCAATCCGAACTTCGACGGCGAGCTTGCCTTCCGCCGTCTGCAGACTGACGTTCTCACCGTTCGCAACACCGATACTGGCGGCATCGCTTTCGGACAGGACAACGCAAGGTGCCGATCGGACCGCATCCAGCGCCGAGCAGTAGGAAAGCAGCGGGCCGCTGCCGAACAGGTCGGCAACCGGCAGAAGATGCAAAAGGTCATCACCTTTTCCTGGCACATCTTCCCGATTGACCGTCGTCGGCAGCTCGCCGTTGGCCCGGCAGAGCATCCCCTGCTCCGGCTGGTCGAGACCGGAGAAACGGTCATCATCGGCAGCGATCTGCTGCCGGAGATCATTGATCGTGACCGGTTGTCCCACAAGATTAGCGATGAACTCGGCCGCCGAGCGGGGCTGATCGCCCGGAGTCTCGTGGGAGAACCGGCGCGGCGGATGTCCTCCATCGCCAGTGATCCGGAGCGGCTCGCCCGGTTTCAAAACCGGCTTGAACCGCTGCATCCGCCCCTCGCAGTTGATATAGGTTCCCGCCGATTCGGCCGGTGCCGCCGTCGGCAAGAAGATATCGGCCTTCGCGGCCGCCGGGCCGTTGATATAATCGGCGACGACGAGAAACTCGAGTTTCGACAGAGCCTCCTGTAGCCGTTTCCGGTCCGGATAGTCGGCAAAGGGGTCACTCTCGACGCAGACCAGGGCTCGGATCTTTCCGGTGATGATGTCATCGAGAATAGTCTCGAAATCGGGAGCAGCGCCACTCAGCATCGCTGCGCCATAGCTGTTCGGCCCGGAGAGGTGGACGAAATCCCCCCCCGCTTCGGGCAACTGCGCCATCAGTTCGCACAGTGCCGCGACCCCCTCTGCCTGCAGCAGGTCACCGCCGCCGACCAGAATCGGCCGCTCCGCCTTTTTTATCGATTTTAGTACACCTTCGAAAAAGAGCTGTTCATGCCGTTCGAAGTTGTCGAAAGCGCCCGACTTCAAAGCACGGATAATCGTAGAAAGTTTTTCCGGCCGCACAACGAGGTGCGCCGCCTTGAACGGCAGCTTGACCGGGCGGGCATCGATGACGGCAACTTGCGACCCGGAACTCTCCGCTTGGCGGATGGCGGCGGCAAGCATCGGCGCCTCGTTGAGCGGATCACTGCCGAGCAGCAGGATAAAATCGCTTCTGCGGATATCGGCCAGGCTGCGTCCCCTATCTCCTCTCAGTGCAACCCAGCTCCGGGCAGCATTGTCCCGCTGTGGGTGACATTCGAAGCAGACACTCTTCGATCCACTCTGTTCGGCCCAGGATTTGATCATGGCATTTGTTTCGAGCGCCGTCCGGGACGAGCCGAGGAAACCGACGGCTTCGCCACCCAATTTTTCGATCTTATCGTTGATGGCAGCGAGCGCTTCATGCCGATCGCACTCTTCACCGTTGATCCGTGGAACACGCAGCCGATCCGGATGGTTAACGTAACCGTAGCCGAAGCGACCACGGTCGCAGATAAAGTGACCATTGACCTCTTTGCTAGTCCCGGAGCGGACCCGTTGCAGCTCCCGGTAACGGCCCCCGGGGATAGTGGCGCAACCGAGCGAGCAGTGCGGACAGATCGATTCGGCTTCCTGCAGGTCCCAGTAACGGCTTTTGAAACGATAGGTCTTGTCGGTAAAGACCCCGGTCGGACAGACATCGGCGAGGTTGCCGGAGAACGGGCTCTCCAACCGGCCGGGTTCGAATCGCCCGAAAAAGACCCGGTTGCGCGAGCCCATCACCCCGAAATCAGTACCGCCGAAGTAGTCACGGTAGGTGCGAACGCAGCGGTAACACTGGATGCAGCGGTTCATCTCCTGCTCGATGAACGGGCCGAGCTCCTGGTTGCTATAAGTCCGCTTCTTGCCACGGTAACGACGGATGCTCTGACCGCCGGCAATGGTCATATCCTGAAGCTGGCATTCTCCACCTTCGTCGCAGACAGGGCAGTCGTGCGGGTGATTGGTCATCAACCATTCGATAACATGTTGACGCAGCTCGACCGCCGTCGGTTCGAGGGTATTGACGACCATCCCTTCGGCCGCCTCAACCAAACAGGACATCTGTACCCCCTTGCTCTGCTCCGTCTCGATATAGACAGCACAGAGCCGGCAGGCGCCGACCGCTCCGAGCGCCTCGTGGTAACAGAAGTGCGGCACCACGATGCCGAGTTTTTCGGCGGCGTCGAGTACGGTCGTCCCTTTCGGCACGGTGATGCTCTGGTTGTCGATTGTCAGTGTGACCATTTAATTCATCTTCAAGTCAGAAAACCTGTTATTGCCACCAAGTCACCAAGGACACCAAGAAGATCAAAACCTTTTTCAACGCAGAGGCGCAAAGTCGCCAAGAAGGCTTGAATTATTAAAAACTTGAATTTGCTTTTTGGTTCTAACCCAAATCATTTCTTTGCTTTTCTTCGCGTCTTCGCGTCTTTGCGTGAAAATTATCTTTACTGCCTTTGCCTTTCTTGGTGCCTTGGCGGCACATCACCTTTCGACTTTATTCACTTAAAAGGGCATCGCCCTTTCTTGATATGATCGACCAATTCTTCCTCAAAACAGTTGAACAGTCCCTCGACCGGCCCCATCGCCCCTTCGGCCAGGGCACAGAAGCTACGACCGGCGATGTTACGGAACTGCCCCCGGAGGTTCTCCAGGTGCTCCTCGGTCGCTTCCCCCTGTTCGAACTGCTCGAGCAGCCAGGCGACGTACGGCAGACCATCGCGGCAGGGGGTACACCAGCCGCAACTCTCCCTGGCAAAGAAGCGGATCAGGTTGAGGGTGACCGCGACCATGCAGGTCTCCTCGTCGAATACCGTCACCCCGGCGGTGCCGAGCCGGCTGCCGGCCCGGGTGATCGCCGTAAAATCGAGCGGCACGTCGAGGTGGTTCGCCGCCAGGTAAGGGGTCGAGGCGCCGCCCGGCAGGCAGGCCTTGAACTTCTTGCCGCCGCGCACGCCGCCACCGTGTTCGTTCACGATCTCGTCGAGGGTCACCCCGAGCGGCAGCTCGAAGCATTCGGTTTTTTCCAGGTGCCCGGAGAGACCGAACAGCTTGGTTCCGGCCCCCTCCTCGGTCAGCGCCAGCGATTTGAACCAGTCGGCGCCGCCGGTGACGATATGCTGAATGTTAGCCAAGGTCTCGACGTTGTTGACCGTGGTCGGCCGGTCGAACAGACCGCGCACCGCCGGAAACGGCGGCTTCAGGCGCGGGTTCGGTCGTCGACCCTCGAGTCCGCTGAGCAGCGCCGTCTCTTCGCCGCAGATGTAGCGGCCGGCGCTGCGGTGCACGTGGATCTCGCAGGAGAATCCACTGCCGAGGATATCCTTGCCGAGATACCCGGCCTCTTTCGCCTCGGCGACCGCCCGTTCGAGATTCTGCGCGCAATCCTCGTAGGCATAGCGGATAAAAACATAGGCCTCCGGGGTCTGCAGTGCGTAGGCGGTGATGATCATCCCCTCGATCAGCTGGTGTGGATCGGTGCGCAGCAAGACCCCGTCCTTGTAGGTCCCCGGTTCCATTTCGTCGCAGTTGCAGACCAGGTATTTAGGCCCCGGCTGGTCACTCGGGAAAAAACTCCACTTGGTCCCGGTCGGGAACCCGGCGCCGCCGCGGCCGCAGAGGCCTGACGCCTTGACCAGTTCGGTCACCTCGGCCGGAGACATACTCTTGATCGTCTTTTCCAGCCCTTCGTAGCCACCGCTTTTTCGGTAGCCGTCGAAAAAAACGGTCTCGCCCGGAATCCGGTTCTTGAACAGGAGTTGCGGGTGTTTCATCGCGCCTCCTCCCGTTCAGTGGCCAGAACTTCGTCGAGCTGATCCGGAGTCAGGTGACCGTAGGTCTTCAGCCCGACCATGATCGCCGGCGCCTCGCCGCAGGCCCCGAGACAACAGGTCGGCAACAGGGTAAAGAGGCCATCTTCGGTCGTTTCACCGAAACCGATCCCGAGCTTCTGCTGCAACGCCGCTGCCAGCTCTTCGCCGCCGCGGCTCCAGCAGCAGATCGAATCGCAGATATGGATCACCTTCTTGCCGACCGGAAGGCGGAAGATCTTGTCGTAGAAGGTCGCGACCTCCTCGACTTCGACCGCGGCGACGCCGAGCAGGGAAGCAATCAGCGCGACCCCCTCGTCGGGGACCCAGCCGTTGCGTGCCTGCACCGCCCGCAGCAGATCGATCACCAGCTCCTTCGGGTGCTCGAGCTGCTCCGCCCGGTTGCGGAAATCTTCTATCTGTTCTGTTGTCAGCAGTTCGTTCATAAAATCACAACTCTATCGGTCGAGGTCGGCCAGGACAAAATCGATCGATCCAAGGATTACGATCAGGTCGGCCAGCAGCCAGCCCTTGCTCATCAGCGGCAACGCCTGCAGGTGGGGGAAACTCGGAGTCCGGATCCGCATCCGATACGGCACACTGCCGCCGTCGCTGACCGCGTAGTAGCCGCACTCCCCCTTCGACGACTCGATCGCCCGGTAGCTCTCCCCCTTCGGCGCGGTCGGCCCACGCGAAACGTTGACGAAGTGCGGAATCAGGCTGTCGATATCATTCAGGCCGTCGCTCCGCTTCGGATAGGCGAAGCGATAATCGTCGGTCATCCAGCGTCCGCCCGGCATCCGCTCGGCCGCCTGGCGAATAATCTTGAGGCTTTCGCGCATCTCCTTGAGGCGGACCAGGTAACGGGCGAAGCAGTCGCCCCCGTCCACCGTCACCACGTCGAAATCGTAGCGATCATAGCCGGAGTACGGCATCGACCGCCGCAAGTCCCACGGCATTCCGGTAGCACGCAGGTTCGGTCCGCTCAGTCCCCACTCGACCGCCTCGTCGCGGGTGACAACACCGATCCCCTCGGTCCGGACCCGGAAAATCGGGCCGTCGGTTAAAAGGGTGTTGAACTCGTCGATCCGCTTGTCGAAATCAACGGTGAAGGCATCGACTACCTGCTTCCAGCCGTCCGGAAGATCGAGCGGCAGCCCGCCGATCCGGAACCAGGCCGGGTGCATCCGGCCGCCGGTGATCATCTCGACGATATCGAAAATCTTCTCTCTTGATTCAAAAGCGTAAAAGACCGGGGTCATCGCCCCGACATCGTGGGCGAAGGTACCGAGCCAGACCAGGTGGTTGGCGATACGGAACAGTTCGCACAACATCACCCGGACCGCCTCGGCCCGCTCCGGCACCTCGACCCCCATCAGGGTCTCGACGCTGTGCAGGTAGGCGAGGTTGTTCTGCACCCCGGAGAGGTAATCGATCCGGTCGGTGTAGGGGATGTACTGGTTCCAATGCTGGCGCTCGCCGATCTTCTCGGCGCCGCGGTGATGATAACCGATGTCGGCATCGAGTCCGACCACCTCTTCTCCTTCGAGCTTGGCGATCAGGCGGAGCACGCCGTGCGTCCCCGGATGATGGGGCCCGATGTTGAGAATCATGGTGTCGCCACCCTCCTCGATTATCTCGTCGGCGAAGAAATCCTCGCCACCCGGAGGGGTCATGGCGAAAGCGGTCTCGGTGGTGTACGGCTCCATCTCGGTGGCGCGCGACGGATGATCCTTGCGCAGCGGATAGCCGTCCCAGGTCGGCGGCATCAGGATCCGCCGCAGGTCGGGATGGCCGGCGAACTTGAGGCCGAACATGTCGTAGACTTCGCGCTCGTACCAGTCGGCGTTGGCCCAGACGTCGGTCGCCGTCGGCACCTCCGATTCGGCGTTGTCGATCGGAACCTTGACCCGCAGGTAGCCGGCGTTCTGGAATGAAAGCAGGTGGTAAACCATGCTGAAGTCGTTTTCCGACTTCTGCCGCCGTTCCCGCTCGTCGATGGCGGTGAGATCTTCGAGTCGGGTATACTTGACCCGGGTTTTGGTCTTGAGGAATTTGAGCAGGTCGGGCAAGTCTTCCGGTGCGGCGATCAGGGTCGGCATGTCGGCCGATGCCTCGTCGTAGGTGACCCGTCCCTCGAACCGCTCGTCGACCTGCTTGCGCACGGCATCGGAGCCCTGCGGAAAGCTTACCTTCGGCTGCGGCGGTGTCCAGATGGACGACGAGCGCGCTCCAAAAAAATCGGGGTGCTGACTCGAACTGCCGCGGGGCGGGGCGTTACCGTAGCCGGGGCCGCGTGTATCACGGCTCTTGCTGACCCCGTCGACCAGGATTGGGACGGTCGTCCCCTCGCTCCCCCCTTCCAGGTTGAGCACCTTGCGGGCGGGGCGCTCCTCGTTGGCGATTTTTTCCTGCAGCAGCAAAAGCCCCTGCATGAACGCCTCCGGCCGGGGTGGACAGCCGGGGATGTAGACGTCGACCGGGAGGATCTGGTTGACCCCCTGGATGACCGAGTAGACATCGTACATACCGCCCGAGTTGGAGCAGCTCCCCATCGAGATCACCCATTTCGGATTGGCCATCTGCTCATAGACACGCAGGATCGACGCTCCCATCTTCTTGAAAGGGGTTCCGGAGATGATCATCAGGTCGGCCTCGCGCGGCGTGCCGCGCAACACCTCGGCCCCGAAGCGGGCTAGGTCGAAGCGGGGGGTCATGCTGGTCATCATTTCGACGAAACAGCAGGAGAGGCCGAAGAACATCGGCCAGAGCGAATTCTTGCGGCCCCAGTTGATCAGGTCGTCGAGATTGGTGAGGACAACATTCTGCGGAAGCTCGGAACTCATCGCGGCGCCTCCTTCTCCGGAGGCGTCGGGCGTGGACGCGGTCCCCAGTCGAGACCACCCATCTTCCAGAGCCAGACCAGGCCGCAGAACAGGATGAAAATGAAAAAGACAATCTGGATGTAACCGGCCCAACCGAGCAGGTCGTAGGCAACGGCCCAGGAAACGAGAAAGACCATTTCAACGTCGAAGACGATGAAAAAGATTGCCACCAGGTAAAACGGGACCGGTTCGCCGAGCCGGGCCGAGCCGGTCGGCCGGATGCCGGATTCGTACGGTTCCCGCTTCAACGAGCTCACGGTCCGGTTGCCGAGGAACCAGGCGACGAACAGCAGGGCAGCGATCAAACCGTAGGCGAAAATGGTGTAAACGCCGTAGGTGATGATCGAGTTTAAATCGGGCGGACCGCCAACTACGGCGACCGATGCCGTTTCTGTCACAGCGAGAAGTTTCGACATATCAATGCAAAGGCCAGAAATTACAGGGTATTATCGAGCAACTAACCAATCATGACATCGGCATAAATAATAACATTAGAGTTCCGCTCTGTCCACGCACGAGCGGTCGATCGCCAACTATTTTCCGTTGACGATCGCCATCCGGGCAAGTTCGTCGCAGCGTTCGTTCTCCGCGTGACCGGCATGCCCCCGGACCCAGACCCACTCGACGTCGTGTTCTTTATTCAACTCATGCAGGCGTTCCCACAGGTCACGGTTGGCGACCGGCTTTTTCGAAGAGGTCTTCCAACCACGGCGGATCCACCCCTCGAGCCACTCGGTCATCCCCTTTTTCACATACTCCGAATCGGTGGTCAGGCGGACCTGGCACGACCGGGTCAACGCCTCGAGCCCGACGATTGCCCCGAGTAACTCCATCCGGTTATTGGTGGTCTCCGGATCGTATCCCGACAACTCCTTGACCTTGTCGCCATAACGCAGGATCGTTCCGTACCCTCCCGGCCCCGGGTTTCCGGAGCAGGCACCATCACTGAAAATCTCAACCAGCACTGAAGTATCTCCTTGCTTTCGTTCGCTTTACACCAACCTGACCGGAAGACAATTTAACATATCGTCACTAAAAATAATCATTAACCCGCTAAAAAATTACAAAAAATCAAAAAAGCTACTTTTAACGATTCAAAACAAAATCTCCGTTCGGACCGCCCACAAATTTTTTTATTTTTTATTCGAATATAGGACAAACAAAGTTCTATTTTTAACATATTGTAATCATTGAATATTTTCGCTTCATTAACACCATCTCATATTTCTCAAAAAATCGTTTGCAAAACACCTTTATAAAAAAAGTCGTTGAATTTCAGTTAGTTATAGCGATATAAACGTCATCAATTCAAGGCATCGTCCTGAGAAAGGAGAACAGAAAAATGATCGAGAGCTTTTTTGGTAGTCTGGCATTCTATGGTCTGATTGTTCTCAGCGCCCAGGTCACCGGTTTCTTCAACCGGATTCTGGGACGATAACTCCTACTACTCCCCTCATCTCTTTTGTGGCCGCCCGGTCTTTTTACGGGCGGTATTTTTTTGCCCGAAACCGTTGCCAACGCCGCATCCTCTGCTATCATTCCCTTTGAGCTTTTCACAACTGAATAGCAGCACAAGTGATATGAAACCAAAAGGAGGGGGCTGGCGCATATCCAATCGGTGGATCGCGACACTCCCGTCCGAGCAAAGCAGCGTCAGATCATGAAAAGTATTCTTATAGTAGATGACTCCAAAACAACCAGGCAGATTCTCCATTTTTCCCTGTCCGACGCAGGGTTCAGGGTTACCGAAGCGGTCGACGGTCTCGACGCACTCAATTTTATCGAGCGGGACCGGTACGACCTGCTGATCACCGACCTCAACATGCCGCGCATGGGCGGTATCGAGCTCGCCCGCAATACCCGCAAAGCCGAGGGCTACAAGTACACCCCGATCATCATCCTGACCTCCGAAAGCGACGATGAGATGAAGATGGCCGGCAAACGAGCCGGAGCCAGCTGCTGGATCGTGAAGCCATTCGAGCACGAGCAGCTGATCAAGGTGATCAACATGAGTCTCGGCCCGGATTGATTTTTCAGTGATTATTTTTTCGCCCTGGGAGGACCGGAAAGATCGATTTCCGGGGCGACCGATCTTAGATGCAGATCCCGCTGCGGATACGGAATCTCGACTCCCGCCTTCTTGAACTCCTTGTTGATCGCCAGGCCGAGATCGCTGATCAGCGACAACCGATGCTTGATATCATCAACCCAGACCCGCAACTCGAAATTGATCGAACTGTCACCGAACTCGGTAAAAATAGCCGAGGGGGCAGGATCGGCCACAACCGCCGGGTGACCATCACCGACCTTGTTGAGGATCTTGATTACCTTCTCCAGGTCGGTGCCGTAGCGGACTCCAACATTCAGCGTAATTCGCGACACATTACTCGACAGCGTCCAGTTGAGCACTTTCTCCGAGATCATGTGCGAATTCGGGACGATCAGTTCCGAGTGGTCCCAGGTCTCGACGACCGTCGATCGCATGCCGATCTTGTTGATCGCCCCCCACTGGCCATCGATGATCACTGCATCGCCGACCTTAACCGGCCGTTCAAACAACATGATCAGTCCACTGACGAAGTTGTTAACGATATCCTGTAGGCCGAAACCGATACCGATGCCGAATGCGCCGGCGAGAATTGCGAAGTTCTGCAACTCGATCCCCGCCATGGTCATGGCGACAACGAACCCGATCAGAATCAGTGCATAATGGCTCAACTTCTTGAAAGCATCACGCACACCCCGATCGATACGCTTGCCGAAAAAGACCTGTGATTCGAGAAACGACTGGAAAAACCATGAAACCAGGATAGACGAATAGAGCACCGCGATAACGAGGACGACCATTTTCACCGAAAGGTGAAACTCACCAATCGAGTACTCGAGGCTGAGCAGGGATTGCCAGGCCGCGCTGATCGAATCGAACAGGCCCCAGACCTCGAGCAGCGAAAGCAGCGCTACGATCAGGATACCGATGCGGGAAAGGCGGGTAAAGCGTACGGCCGCATGCGGCCCGAGGTTCTTGACGAAGCGGGCGTTACTGACCAGATGGGAATGGAAAAAGAGTTCGATCGCTCCTTCGGCGATCCGCAGCGCCATCATTGCAAACAGGACTACGAAAACGGTGCCGATGGTCGCGTCGAGCAGACGCATGGCAAAGGTCGCATAACCACTGACCTGGGCTAGAAGAGAAGTTACAAGTAGCAGGCTGCCGCCGTACAGCTGCAGGATATAGGAATCGGTTCGGCCCTCGTTGTGCCGGTGGTGGCGGCGCACTATCCAAAAAAGGAACGCGACCCCGAAAACCGAGATACCGCTCAGGTAGAGCCGGTACAGTGGCAACGGCAGGGCAATCGTCGTACACCCCTTGGTCAAGATAAACAGGAGCGTCAAAACATAGATCAGGGTCCGCTGGTTGCCCTCCGGCAGCAGCGCTCCGGCCAAACGGGACGCGGTGACTGCCGCCACGATGATAATTCCAAACTGCACGAGCGGCGGCGGCAGCACGCTGTAGAAAAGAAGTGACGCCGCCAGGGCGATAAACAGGGACGCCGAATACGGGCGTTGGAAGATAAATTGCCAATCGTCAGTCTTCTCGGCAGCGGGCTGTTCGAACTTTCGAAAGAGAACGATCAGGACCAGCGCTAGACCGGCCTGCAGGGCGAGCAGCCAGCCCTGTCTCTGAAAGAAGTTACTTTCGAACTGGAATGCAGCCCGGACCCCATCGGCCGTTTTGTGAAACAAGGAGGAATCCATCTGTTGCAGAAAATCGACGCTGAACAACGGATGGGCATTGCGCCGGAACGGGTCGCGGCGCAAAGCGGAGACCCTGACGTCGTACTTTTCGAAAGAGAGGAGCATCTCTTCACGCAACCGTGAGATCTTCTCCTGCAACTGCAACAGGGCGGTCGCCTTCGTCTTGCTCAGGTCAAGAATCTCTAGAACACTGCTCTGCACCTTGGAAAATGTCTGCTTCGGCAACTTGGCACCGGCGCTTTCAAGCGAGGCTTTCCAACCGCTCCAGTAGTTGAGCCGGCCTGTCCATTCTTTGCGGATCTGCTCGAGCTCCCGCAACGGCATACCGACCTGGTCGAGCAGTTGCTTGAGCGCCCGGCTGCGACCATCGACCTGCCCCCGGACATTGAGTAGACGGTTGACCGGCCAATCCTGCTCGGCTCCGAACTGCTTCAAACCTTCCTTGAACTCTGTCCACCCCTTATTCAGTTTTTCGAATTCGCCGACATAGGCATCCGGCGACCTGATCTCGTCCAGTGCTGCCAGAGTCCGTGCCGCGTCGGCATCGATCTGCGATGAACGGGGAACGACCTGTTCCAGACCGGGATAAACGACCTCGACAACTTCTGTTTCGGTGGCAGTATCGTTTTTTGCCTCCTGCGCCAGGCCATGGCCAAGCCCCAGCAGAAGCAGTAAGAGCAGAAAAAGCGGTGCGATGTGGAAAAAGCGCGTCATCTAGAGCCACCTCTTCTTTTTGAAATAAATCAGCATACCGACCACGGTCGCTCCCATCAACATCCAGACCGCCGGGTAGGCCCAGCGCCACTTCAACTCCGGCATGTATTCGAAGTTCATGCCGTAGATGCCGGCGATAAAGGTCAGCGGGATGAAGATCGAAGCCATGATGGTCAAAACCTTCATCACCTCGTTCATCCGGTTGCTGACACTCGACATGTAGAGGTCGAGCAATCCAGAGACGCTGTCACGGAAGATTTCGACCGTGTCCATCACCTGGATCGAGTGGTCGTAAAGATCGCGCAGGAACATCCGCGTCGAAGGATCGATCAGGCCCGACTCCTCTTTTTGCATCTCCGATACCACTTCGCGCAGAGGCCAGATCGATTTGCGTAGCAGCAGGAGCTGGTTCTTGAAGTGATAGATCCGGTTGAGGCTCTCCTGGGTCGGTTCGCCAATCAATTCCTGTTCGAGATCAGTCAGCTGGTCACCGATCTTCTCCAGGATGTGAAAGTAGTTGTCGACCACCGAGTCAATCAGGGCGTAGACCAGGTAATCGGCACCGCGGCCCCGGATGCGACCGCTCTTCTTCTGCAGACGGGTTCGCACCCCGCTGAAGACATCACCCCGCTTCTCCTGAAAGGAAAGCACATACTTCGGCCCGAGAACGAAGCTGAACTGTTCGGCGATGACCCCCTCCTCTTCGTCGTAGGCCAGCATCTTGAGGATAATCACCACGTAGTCGTCGAACTCTTCAAACTTGGGACGATGGACCGTATCGAGGATATCTTCCAGTGCGAGTTGATGAATGCCGAAGCTCGCCCCGAGCTGCTCGATCAGACCGATGTCGTTCAGGCCATAGAGGTTGATCCAGCTGACACCGTCGCTCATTCTGTACGGGGCACAAGCCTCAACCGACACGTCATCATGCCGTTCGAAGTGGGCTTCATCGTAATCGATAACCGTCAATTCCGGACGTTCGATCTTCTGGTCGCCGACGTGGATGAGGCTCCCCGGCGGTAAACCGACCTTCCCGGCCCTGATCTGATGAAATCTGAACATTTCCGATTTCTCCCGACAGCAAGGTAAAGCGTTGGAATTCTTATCGATTATAGCGCAAAATCTCGCGCTCACGAGTCTGAAAAATGAAAGAAGGGGCTGACAGCTGGCGTCTTATCGGTAAAAAAGGTATAATTTAGGAGAAAATTAGTAACAAATCGACCGTCCCGGCATGGGCGAGAAAGGATGGTCCGAATGAAAAGAACAGAACATGACAGAATCTGCAAAATGGTCGCCGAGGGCGAAAAAAAGGACCTTGAACACCACATCACGCACCGCAGCGGCAAGATTCTCTCCTGCACCGAGGATGGATTCGAGGTTTCGGTAGAAGGGGAAGAGAGCCACTGGGCAACCCCGAACGTTTCCCCCACCTAATAGCAGGTATGAGTCGGTAGCAAAAAAAGCGGCCTCTTCCGGAACATCGGAAGGGGCCGCGCCTGTTTGTTCAGTGCTCGATCGCTCGATCAGAAGTTGTAGCCCGACTCGTGATGCTCCGTCTGGTCGAGTCCCATCACTTCGTCTTCCTTGTCCACCCGCAGCCCCATGACTGCCTTGAGGACAACCAGGAGAATAACGGTCACAACCGCTGCGTAAGCTCCGGCGGCGACGACCCCGATCAGCTGCACCAGGACCTGGCCCGGGTTGCCGGCGATCAGGCCGCTGGCGCCGACCGTGGCAAAGACCCCGGTCATCACCGCACCGAAAGCACCACCGATACCGTGGACACCGAAAGCATCGAGGGAGTCATCGTAACCGAGACGATGCTTCATCAACACACCACCGTAACAGACGATACCGGCCATCAAGCCCATGATCAGGGCCGAGCCGGGGGTGACAAAACCGGCGGCGGGGGTAATGACGACCAGGCCGGCGACGATCCCGGAGGCGGCGCCGAGGGCGCTCGGCTTGCCGACCTTGATCCATTCGGCGAGCATCCAGGAGAGGGCCCCGGCAGCAGCAGCGGTCTGGGTCGTGGTGAATGCAAGAGCGGCGCTGCCGTCGGAAGCGAGAGCGCTGCCGGCATTGAACCCGAACCAGCCGAACCAGAGCAGGCCGGCACCGAGCAGGGTCATCGGCAGATTGTGCGGGAACATCCGCTCCATCGGATAGCCCTTACGCTTGCCGAGCATTATGGCGGCGACCAAGGCGCTGATCCCGGAGGAGAGGTGAACGACCGTACCACCGGCGAAATCGAGATCGCCGTGACCGGCCAGCCAGCCACCATCACCCCAGACCCAGTGTGCCAGCGGATCGTAGACCAGGGTGCTCCAGAGCAGGATAAAGACACAGTAGGTCGAAAACTTCATCCGTTCGGCAACTGCGCCTGAAATAAGAGCGGCGGTAATGATGGCGAACATCCCCTGGAACATGACGAAAACATAGGTCGGGATGGTGCCGCTGACCGAGTCGGGGGTGATCCCGTTCAGCATCAGGTTAGCAAAGCTGCCGAAAAAGGCGCCTTCGCCACCAAAAGCAATAGTGTAACCGACGACCACCCACTGCACACCGATGATCGCCATTGCGGCGAAGGTGTGCATGCTGGTTGAAAGGACGTTCTTGCTCCGGACCATGCCGCCGTAAAACAGGGCGAGGCCCGGGAGCATGAGCAGGACCAGGGCCGAGGAGACGATCAGCCAAGCGGTATCGCCGGTATCGATTGCATCCGCGGCAAAAGTGAGGGTCGGGATCAGTAACAGGATAGAGAACAGGAAAGAACTTTTCTTCAGAGCGTTGAGCATCGTTGCACCTCCAGCTATTTTGCCCGCCATTGGACAAACATCGACAAGACTGAAGAGCAGGCTCTGTGCCAAAACCTACAACGCTTTATTTTCAACAACTTACAGACGACCTACCGACAAAACAACTTCATGCTGTGCCTAATAAGAATGCAGCAATGCATTTCAATTGAACAAAAAACACCCACGACTTTTCAACTTGTGCGTGTTTTGATCCAGCCGGGAAATACATGGGGAAGGAGGAAGCTTATTCCTCTTCGCCGAAGAGGTCTATCTGTTCAAAATCGTATTTTTCGATCTTGAATGGGTAAGGATGAAATCGGGGGCAATCGACCAGCAGGACCGACACATCCTGCTTGCAGTGACGGATACACTTCAGGCAGAGCTTATTGCTCGGCTCGCTTTTACGCCGGCGGCTCATACACCTCCCTGCCGGCAAACCGAGCCGGGACGACCATCCTCGAGGATCGTTCGGATCGCTTCTTCGAGCGGAGCCAGGGTGCCCGTTTCCGGGTCGACCTCCAGCTCGATCCGCTGCTCCGGAAAGGTGTGACGGTAGAGCGTGTCATAATAATCGACCATCAGTTCCCGCACCAGTTGTTGCCACTGGCCGTCGTGCAGAAGTGCGAGCATCTCCTCGACCCGCTGCTTGCCGAGCCTCTCCTTGAGCGCCCGGATCGGCGGTTCGAAGGCATCACGCAGATCGTCGCGAGCTGGATAATCGTCGAGGATGCACTCGACCCGCCGGTCGAGATCGAGGTTCAGCCAGATGCTGGTCTCAACCTGCATCGCATCATGCAGGTTTTTCGGCAGGGCGACCCGACCGATATGGCGACTCTCCCCCTCGACCAGGACATAGCCGTCCCGCGAAATTTTGCGCAGTTCGTCCCAGACCAACGACTCGAACATCTTCTGCCCCGGCTGCGGTGGCAGGCCGAGGTTGCCGAAGGCGCTGCCACGGTGGTTGGCCAGCCCTTCGAGGTCAATCACCGGGTAGCCGGCATCGGCGAGCCGATGCAACAGGGTGGTCTTGCCGACCCCGGTCATTCCGCGCAGCACCAGCAGACGCCCCCATTCCGGTTTTTCGAAATACTCGAGCACATGCCGCCGGAACGCCTTGTGCCCTCCCTCGAGCTGCCGCGCCGGGATACCGGCAAACTCCAAAAACGAGGTCATCGCCCGGCTCCGCTCGCCGCCGCGCCAGCAGAAAACGACCACCGGCACCGCGCGACCCTCGGCCGCCGCCTGCACCGCGCGGATAAATTCCGGGATCTTCGGAGCAACCAGCTCGATGCCACGCATGCGGGCATCCTGTTTACTCACCTGCTTGTACATGGTGCCGATCTCGGCCCGTTCCTCGTTGGAAAAGATCGGAATATTGATCGCACCGGGGATAGTCGCCTCGGCGAATTCGGCCGGGGTACGGACATCGACCAACAGCGCACCGCGGTCACGGAAATCGAGGGCCTGCTCCATGCTGATTTTAAGGGGATCACGTGCTTTTTTCATGTGACCCTCTTTATAGCCTGAAAGACAGAATTGTTACAAGCCGATAACAATTCAGGCAATCTTGGTTTTGGGGAAAGTCGAAGGTTCAAATCCTCTCGCCCCGACCAAAAATAAAAAGAGCGGTCCTAATCAGGGTCGCTCTTTTATTTGTACTCCGAGCCATGTCGGTCCGGCAACATCCCAAAGTATATATTTAAAAACTTTTGAATTATTCCTATGGCCACTCCGGTCTAGGGGGTTCTCTTCGGAAATCATCCAGTGGCTGCTAAAAATCTCTACTCCGGAAAGACTGCACAACAGATGATTTCCACCCGGCGATTTTCATAGCGGCCTTCCGAAGTCGCATTGTTGGCAACAGGCCGCGATTCACCGAACCCTTTGGCTTTGAGCTTGTCGGGATCGAGATCGTAATTATCAATCAATGCCTGGCGAACGGCTTCAGCACGTCTTTCGGAAAGACTCTGGTTGTATTCGGGCTCCCCGGCGTTGTCTGTATATCCGGCAATAAAAATGTAGGGGACCTCTCGATTTTTCCGGATGAATTCGGCAGCTTTGTCGATTTCCGGTTTGAATTCTGGCTTTATCACCGCCTCGTCGGTGTCGAAATTGATGTGCAGGGTCAGCTTCAGTTCGCAACCGTCATCATCGACAACGATCCCTTCCAGGGTATCAGGGCATTTGTCGAGAGCATCCAAAACGCCGTCGCCATCGCTGTCTTTCGGGGCGACCTCAGCCATCCCTTTCCCTCCGAACTGGAATTTCAAGCCGACGGTATAAAGCAGGTTGTTTTCGCTGAAAGCCGCCAAGTGCCTGACGTCGGCGCGCAACGCGATATCGTCTTTGAGGAAGTAGAGCAGACCGACACCGTAATTTGCCATGAAGTCAGAGTTGTCATCCAGCTCGTAGCTGCCGATACCGGCCGCGACGTAGGGGACGAGAGTCCGGTCCGTCATGAAGTGATAGAGGGCATCGAGACGATAATTTTCGAGGTCGACCTCGTTATTCGAATTTTCTACCTCGAGCTCAGCGAAGGTCCCTGCCGCCTCTAGGGCAAGTGCCTCGGTAAAGTTGTAGCCGACCGCTATACTATAGGCCATATCGTCATCAACCGGCTGGTCGTCATCCATGATGATTCCGCCGATCATCGGCGAAAAGGTAAAAGCGCCACTTCTGATTTGCGCCCAAGAGTTAGCAGGAAATAGGCTGATCGTAATGAAGACAGCGGCGAACAAGAATTTGGAAATGTTCATTCTCTCCTCCCTTGAATTGGCATGTTCTGGTCTTAACCTTCAGGCGCAATCTAGTCCCGGCAATGCCCAGTTGGCCCGGTAGATAGCTTAACGTTATTCAGTTTAACAGAAAGGATTGGAATTACATCAGGCAGGGACGATATATGGTATTTTCACCCTTAGGCAGACCTTATCGTTCTGTATTTATTAATTAGTGCCACAGCCTATTAATTCAACTATTAATGATAAAACCATCAAATACGACTTGACTATGTTTTCCATTGAGCCTTCAGGGCAACTTTAAATGATTCCTACAAATCCTGACTTCCAAGACATGGATTAAATATCAATCAAACTCAAATCGATAATAAATATCCGCACCGCTTTCGAGCCCGAATTTCGACTCGGCTTCCCATCCTTTGTGAATCCGGTAGCGCAAACCGGCCTCGCTCCGTTGTCCGAACAAGGCATATCCGTAACTCAAATACAAATCCGGGGTTAAATATTTCCCCACGCGCAGGATCGTGTCCTCGCTCTCGCCACCCTCACTCTCGGCGGTAATACTGTCGATACCGAGCTTGTTCTGCAACTGATTCCGCAAAACCACCGAATCGCCTGCCGACAACAGCGCTCCGGCCGCCAGCATGAGGGGGTCCTGTTCACCTCCGGCCTGATCGAGCGGCCGGCCGAGGACAATGAGGGAGAGGATGTCCGTATCAGGCATCGCCGGCTCCGAATAAAGCTTGACCCGGGGTGCTTTCGCGGTTCCGTCAATCTGGACGCCGGCTTTTGTCTCGCCGATATTTTTCAACGCCAGGATATTGATAGCTGGATTATCGAGCGGCCCGTGAGCGAAGTGCGCCTCCCCCTTTTCGATCTTCAACTTGACCCCATACGACGAATAGTTTCCTTCCCGAACCTCGATCAAGCCACTTCCGGTAAAGTGCTGCCGGTCGATATCGGTGAGCGTAAGCTGCCCACCGAGACGGGCATTCAAGCCGAACATGTTGACAATAACCTGATCTCCCAGAACCAGCTTGATGTTTGTTTTCAGGTTGAACGGCAGGTCTTTTTCGGAATTCGTGCGTTGTTGACCGACGATGACCGCATCCGCGCTGACTTGAACGGGACTGCGCTCACTTCGACCGACTGCCAGGAAATAGGGGATTACGATCTTCCCTGATATTTCATACTCACCGTTAGTCCCCGTCATGGTCAGATCCGGGTTGGTCCTAACCCGCAGTTCCGGCAGATCAATCAGGGTGAAATCCTCTCCCTTGATATTTAAATCGATCACGGAAGGGAGCCATCCCTCCAGCTCGGCATACCCCGACACGGACAATTTCCCGGGGGCGGACTCTGCTGCCAGGTTTTCGATGACAACACGATCATCTTTGAGCAACGTCTTCATTTTGACATTCTTGAACGTGATGCCGGCAACGGGTAGATATGCCTGCCCGTTTCGCAATGATGCCTTACCGCTAAATTTCGGCGATCCCCAGGTTCCATCGAGGCGGGTGTCAATTTTGATCTCGCCTCTGGTGTCCTGAACCAGATCGGGCCACAACGCACCGATGATCCCCTGTTCGGTAAAGTGGCCGCTCAATTGGCCCGACACCCCGGCTTTCGTTTCAGGTTCGATCGGCCAGCGCGCCGGCACGGGGAGCTGCCATGATGACGAAATCCGTCCACGCTTGGTGACGACGGCCTGCAGGGAACCGGCGAGGCGTTCGCCTTGCCAGGTTCCGTCCACGGCTGTCTCTTCGAAGACGAAATCAACCGGTTTCGAATCCTCGCTTTTCCAGGACAGCAGTGTATCTTTCAGTGAAGCGTGAAGTTCGCCCTGGAAGTCGGTGCCATTCAGCAGGCTGCCGATAAAATGCCCCCGCCACGTACCGCTCAGGTTGAATTGCTCGGGCAACCGATCAAAGGTAAACAGGGGCAGATCCTTCCAGGCAAAAGCCCACTGCAAAGGGATGGGATCGTAGCTTTGCAATAGCGCTTTCGATGACAGCGTCCCCGACAGATGACCGTCGCCGGGGAGCTTGACCCCGAGCGCAGCGTTCAGTCCCTGCTGACCCCATGTCCCGTCAAGCCGCATCGCATCGATCGCTACACTGTAGTCCTTGAAGAAGATCGAGCGGACACCGGCCACTTCGATGGCACATGACAGGTTGTCACACTGCAAAGCCATGTCGAGCTCACCCGTCATCGACAGCGGGTCGATGAACGGGGAAAGCAATGACAAGGGTAACCCCTCGGCAAGGAGACTCAACTGTTGCGGGATGCCGTTGCGCTTCAGACGGCCGGACAAAGAGATGCGTCCGTCAGGGCCCGCCAGATCGAACGTATCGAGCGAGTAGCCCTGCTTGTCGACGCCCCCGGATGCCGGAGCAACCAACTCCCAGTAGCCGAATTTTTGATGGGTGATGGTGGCGGTTTTGATCGTCCCCTGCCAGCCTTCATCTGTCGCCTGCCCAATGACGGTGGTCTGCGCCGAGCCCTCGGGGAACGAGACGGTGGTGATCACCTCGTGATTTTCCGGGTCGCCCTGCAAGTCAGCTTCAACACTTTGCAGTGCTATTGTTCCATATTTCATCGCCCGCATAGACAGGTTTATATTTGCAGGTTGACTCGGGTGTTGCCGGACAAGAACGGCTGAGAACGAATCGGCGGTAAGCTTGCCGTATTGCAGTTTTTTACCGGAGGTCGACAAGCTTCCAATCCACTCTCCGTCACTGCGGCCGACCCACCCCCGCCCGTCCAATTGACCTTTCGACTCTGCCCGGATAAGACTCAGGTCATTGATCTCGAATTCAACTCCCAGTCGCTCGGCAAGAGAGCCGGATGCCGTAAGCCGAAAACCGTCGCCGGCAAGATCGGCCTGGGTAAGCGACAGGATGCCGTCTTGCCAGGCGCCCCCGGCAACCCCGTTCAGGGGTAATCCGCGCAGGCGGCTCTTTAAAAGCCGGGCATCGAAATCGATCCGGGGCTCATTGTCGAGCTGGGATGCTGTGACCGAGGCGTCCATATTGATAAGGCCGGTCCATTCAGGCGCAATACGGGCTGGGTCCAACCCACGAATCCGGATATCGGCCTGAGTGGCTGGTCCCTGCTGCCAGAAGGCCTGAATATCACCGGTAAGTTCACTTCCCAACCACGTACCATCACGGATACCGATACGTGCCCGGTCCGCCTTGACCGCAAAGTCGCCCGACATGCTGCCAGACACCAGCTCCGGGCCGGTTGCGGTCAAATCATAGTTGCCATGCAGTATGACTGCCGGGCCCGAGTCTTTCAATGGATCCTGTTCTGTAGAGCTGAGTGGCTGCTCTTTTTCCAACCCTGAATTGACCACCGTTGTCTCCACCCAGGACAGCTCGAGAGAACCCGAGATGAGTGACGCGCTGGCGGGTTGTTTTATTTCGAGATCGGTCAGGACAAGGTTCTCCCGGCCGAGGAGGAGATGACCGCTGAAATGCTGATCGCGCTGTTCTCCGGTATGCACTCGACCGGAAATCGGACCAGCGAGAAGCTGCTCGGGAGAGCCCTTTTTCAGGTCAAACGACAGGCTCAGCTCACTTCCCGATGTGTCCGTGAAAAAACTCAGATCTCCTGCGACCTGCGGCTTGAACAGATCCAGTCTCAACGCGCTTTTTGCGGTGTAATCAAGATGGCTTGCCCGGATCTCGTTAACCGTAACGACCCCGTCATCCAAACCGATGCCACTTGCCTCGCCATCGAAAACGAAAGTCTCCCCTTGCGGCGAAACGTACCGGGCCTGAATCAAGGAGGTCTTCTCGATCTCGACCTGCCAGCTCGCCAGCCCGACCGGCAGTTCCGGCCAGGAGAGAGTCGTGTTCGCCGCTTCCGTTTTTTCATGCAGCTGTAACACCGGCGTCTTCAGATTCAGGCTGGCAACATCGAGCTTCCTGAAAAGCAGCGCCAAGGGCGACCATTCCAGGTCGACTTCCTCGATATGCAGCGATCCATCTTCCCAGCTCAATGCCAAATCATGCAGGATAAGGCGATCCGCTATCCGTCCTTCCGAAGATGAATACTGGACATCTAACGGTGACAGCTGCTGCACCTTCGCCAGCAACCAGCGTGAGCCTGACTCCGTACGGATGAGTGAACCCACCACAACGATGCCGAGAAAAGTGAGGCCCGCAACAAACAGGGCGGCATATTTCAAGATACGTTTCACCATCCGAATCCGACGCTCAAATGAAGGCGATATTTGTTATCGTGCTGTCCCAATTGACGAGCAACATCGAATTTGATCGGGCCGATCGGTGTTTGCCGTCTGATGCCGATCCCTGCCCCCTGGGCAAGCTCGTACTCGCTGAACGTGTCAAACGCGTTGCCGGTGTCGTAAAAAAGCGCCAGGCTCCAATTTTTGCTCACCTGATGTTCGATTTCCATACTACCGATAAGCATATGCCTGCCACCAACAACGTTCCCCTCTTCATCTTCCGGACCCAGGGTTTTGTAGGCGTAGCCCCGTACGCTTTGATCGCCACCGGCGAAGAAACGCATCGAAGGCGGCAGATCATTAAAATCATCCTGCATGGTTGCTCCGCTTTCGGCGCGTAAAATCAATTTGTTTTTTTCGGAGAGGCTGACGACAGAACTTGCACCGATGATCCCCTGCAACACGCTGACGTCGGACCCCAGCGTGACCGCCGAGCCTCTCACTTCGGCCTGCCAGGCATACCCATTTCGTACGCGGCCCGGCTGATCGAATCGCCAACGACGCTGACCGAAAGTGATGCCGGGCATGACGAGCGTTGTCGATTGCTTCGGCTCGCTCCCGATCTCGAAATCTTCCTTAAAAAGTCGTAAAAATAGCGTGGTATTGAGCTCTTTGATGAATCCTCTTGTCAGGCTCAATTCAGATGAAAGTGTTCTGGTTTCAAAGGAGTCATTATTTTCGCGACCATATTGCGTTGAAACAGCCATGTTACTATTCACCTTTTTGCCCACCGGAACCACATATCTGCCGCTGATGGTTTGTTGAAACTCGGCGATCAGCAAGTCGGATTGAAATTCATGGCCGCGGCCGAAGGCATTATTGTTCTTGAAGCGCAAGCTTGCTCGCGCCCCGGTGTCCGTGCCGTAACCGACTCCGGGCCGGAGCTGAAATCGCGGCTGTGGCGTCAAACTGATCATTACCGGGATTACGTACCCTTCACTCTGGTCCATCATCGGTTTGATTTGCACACTGCGAAATTTGTCGGTAGAGAGCAGATTGGATTGTGTCTTGGCAAGTTCGCTGTCGCTGTAGTTCTCTCCCGATTCGAAAGTCAGGTAGCGTCGCAAAATTTCTAGCGGAATCGCGTCCGCCCCCTGGAATTCGATCTCCCCGAAACGATATTGTGGCCCTGTCGCCAACTCGAGGCTAATGTCCGCTTTTTTCTCTCCCGGATCGATGAGGAGTTCGTGAACCGGGAAATGTGCGTCAAGATAACCAACGGAGATCGCCGCATCGAGCAGCGCCCCTTTTCCTTCCTCATAGAGCCGGTGTCGGAGGGAGTTGCCCTGCTGCAACGGAAATTCTTGAACCAGACTGAGCAGCTTCGGTTCGTTGCGACCGGCGCCTGAGATCCTGATGTTTTTCTGGCTGACTCGTACCGGATCGTCGGGGGTGATATCGACGTTGAGCGTGAAATTCCCGCTTTCATGCGGTATCAGTTCGACTGAAATCTTTGGTTCATAGTAGCCGAACGGCGCCATCGCCTTTTTGATGCGTCCCTCTGCCTGTCGCGCCAGACGCCTCGCCCATGTGCGCTCGATCTTTCCGTTACGGATCATCCCGTTTGGAATAGCGAGTATGGCTTCGATGTTTTCTTTCACTTCATCATCGACACCGGTGACTCTAATTTCGAAAAGCTCGTTTTGGGCTGCAGTTTGCGCATTCGCACAATTAGTCATAAGCAGTGCGATCAACATTGACAGGGGGATAACCGCGGTAATGAGATGAAATTTGCCTGTGCTGAAGAGTCGAAAAATCATCATAAGTAACTGGCCAAAATAATTATTCCGGAGTAACTACTTATTATAGTTTATCGAGAAAATATTGGAGGGCGTGAAATTAATCGATAGCAAATCTGTATAAATAACAAGGTATTTGAACAATCACGCCGCTGTTTTCTAGAAATCCTGGACTTCCGGTAAGTACCCAACTCCATTAAAAAACGGACAACCTCCTCGATATAAGCTAAATTAAAAAAGATTCGAGTGCTTGTTATCCACCCAACCATTTCCGAGCGAGTGCATCGTTTGGCAACCACTTATCTCAGACTTTTTCTGGTCGCCCTCTTCTGGGGTGGAACCTTTATCGCCGGTCGAAGCTTGGCCGGCGTGGTCGCCCCCGTTGACGCCGCTTTTTTCCGTTTTGTCTTTGCCTCGGCGCTGTTGTTGGCAATCACCGCCGGCCGTGAAGGGCTGCCGCGCATTACAGGCCGGCAGTTACTGACCGTCATCGCCCTGGGGGCTACCGGCATCTTTTCCTACAATCTCTTCTTCTTTAACGGTCTGACCCTGGTTGGTGCGAGTCGGGCTTCGCTGATCATCGCCCTCAACCCGGTCTGCATCACCCTGGCATCGGCCCTAATTCACAAGGAACCGTTGTCGCCGCGCCGGATTTTCGGCGTACTGCTCTCGATCTGCGGGGCGATGATCGTCATCACCCGCGGCGAGCTGCAAGTTATCTTTAACGAGGGGATCGGCAAAGGGGAGCTGCTGATATCGGGCTGCGTCCTCTCCTGGACGCTCTATTCGATTATCGGCAAGACGGCGATGCGCGGCCTCTCGCCTCTGGCGGCGGTCTGCTACTCGTCGTTAGCCGGCACGCTTCTGCTTTTCGTGGTTTCCCTTTGGCAGGGGAACCTCGCCGCCGCGGCAGGATATCCGGCCACAGCTTGGTTGTCTATTTTGTATCTGGGGATGTTCGGAACGGTGATCGGATTTTTGTGGTACTTCCGGGGAATGCAACTGATCGGCCCGTCACGAGCCGCGGTTTTCATCAACTTCGTGCCGGTCAACGCGGTCCTGCTCGCCGCCCTGATCCTCAACGAGCCACTGACCCTCTCGCTGCTGGTCGGCGGCGGACTTGTTTTAACCGGCTCCTACCTCGCTAATTCTGAACCGGCAAGCAACCGGGACGCAGATCAATCGTCAACCTCTTCCCGGTAACGGGCCAGTAACGACTCGACCACGGCGTCGGGATCGTCGGCGCCGACGGTGCGGGCGAACTCACGCACGAAACCGCGCAGGTAAACCGGCGCCGGCAGCCGGTCGAACCGTTGCTGCTCAATGCATTCGAGGTGGAACCCGCCGATTTTGGTCCGTTCCGAAACATCGCGCAACGACATCCCCCTGATCTCACGCAGCTGTTGCAGGTAGAGACCCGGCTTTTCGGACGGATCGGCCGAGACCTCGACCGGTTCGAGCTTACAGACGATCGGCGCTTCTCTGGGCGGAACAGGCTGGTCCGATTTGACCACCTTTTCGGACAGGATCGTTTCGTAGGCCTCCTGCAGCGACTCCAGCTTCTCCTGCCGGTCGGCATATTCCAGTAAAGAATAGGTCGCCAGCGATTCCTCACCGTAGAGGTCGCGCAAGTCGTGATATGCCTGTTCGACTTCGCGCATGCTGGCATTTTCGTTCAGGCCGAGAACCTCATAACTCTGCATAAGCGTCTCTTCCATTAGTTAACTCCGTAACCGGACAAATCGTTCTTACGACCCTTTCGAGATCATCGGCAAACGGGGAGCTGGGGAACATGTCGAGGGTCGGGCGGCGAGCTTTCAGTGAGGCAAGGACCCGCTCGTCGGTGCGGATATTCCCTGCCATGTCGACATCGATGGCAAAGAAGTCGCGGCAGGCAGCGGAAATCTTGGTGCCGAGCGTGAGGTCTTCCCCCCGCTTGACCTGGTTGATAATCAGGCGCGGCCTCAACTCCGCCATCTGTTCGGCAAGCGCCAGTCCGATCTCGCGGCTGTTGCTCTGGATATCGCGGACCAGGTCACGCGGCGAGCGGATGCCGCGCTGAACTTTTTCGGCGAGCAGGTTATCGACCAACTTTTCCGCTCCGAGTTTCCGCACAACCTTCTTCAGGCGACGGTAATAGACCGCCTTGAGAAAGTGGTAGGCGTTTTCGACCGAGGTCGGGGTCGGCACCACCACCATGACCCCTTCGTGAGCGGCAAGGAAAAAATCGAGAACGTTGTAGGAACTGCCGGCGCCGAGGTCGATGAAAATGTGATCGGCATGCAGTGAGAAGATCTGCCGGATCACTTTCATCTTCTGCTGATAGGCCGGGTTGGCCATGTCGAGCAGGGCCCGGGCGCCACTGATCAGCCAGAGATTGGGGAAACGGGTCGAAAGGAGGATATCCTTGAGGCCGGCGACATCTTTGCGGAAGAGGTCGGTCAGGGTCCGCTCCGGGTTGTTCATACCGACGAAGGTGTGCAGGTTGGCCCCGCCGAGGTCGGCGTCGACCAGGATACAGCGCTCTCCTCGGCGGGCAAGCGCGATCGCCATGCTGGTCGTAACGACCGACTTGCCGACCCCGCCCTTGCCGCCACCGACGGCCCAGATACGTGCTTTATGCTCATGTTGTTCGGATCGGGTTGGATCCGTCATAGCGAGCCCCTGGTCCGGAGCAACAGGCCCTGTCCGAAACGTTACTGCCTGTTTACGGCATCAAATATCCTGATGGTCACAGCACACAAACATCTCATTTGTCATGTAATTTCAAATAAATGTCAAGCCCTGCCCCGATTTTTATTCAGTTATGAAACATAATAAAGACCGTTCCAGGCTTCATCCCCCTCCGTCGGCAGCCCGTCCGAAGCTACGGTAGAAGAGCAGGCCGGCGATGACAATGGTTAATGCCGAGAGGACGAAGAGGTAGCTGAAAATTGTCGATTTGGATGCGGTCAGCGCGGGGATGCTACCGTCGAAGAGGTCGATGAAACGGCCGACGAAGGAAGTGCCGAATGCACCGGAGGTGAAAAAGATCATGTTGTAGAGACCCATACCGACCCCGGCCTTGTCGTGCGGCAGGGTGGTCGATACCGATTTAGCCAGCGCCGACTGGATAAAGGCGAAGCCGGTATAGCAGACGATGAGGACGAGCAGGACCGTTATCACCCCGTTGCCGAGCAGGGCCGCCATCAGCAGGTAGCCGGTCAGCAGCAGGCCGAGTCCGGCAAAGACGACCGGTGGCCCGCCGAAGCGGTCGGCCAGCCGACCACCGACGAAACCGAGAGCGGCGGCGGTCAAGGCTCCCGGGAAAATCACCAGGCCGATATCGACCGTCGGCTGACCATGCACCATGCGCAGCATCAGCGGGATCGAAAAAAAATAACCGAACACGGTGCCAACCGTCAAAAACGTACAGTAGAGCCCGCGCCGGTAGAGCCTCCCGGCGAGCAGCTCGGGGCTGATAAAGGGAAACTCTTTTCGGTACATGTGCCGCCGGGCGAGAGCAAAGGCGATCAAAGCGACCGGAAGCGCTATCCAGTAGAGCCGGGTGACGAACACCAGGGTCGCGGTCATGGCGACGGCGACCAGGATTGCACCGACCAGGTCGAATGACTCGTCTTTCGCTGTCTCTTTCGGCAGCAGTTTGCGGGCGACATAGATGGCGAACAGGGTCGCAAAGGAGATCAGGAAGAGGTAACGCCAGTGCCAGTGACCGGCGATGAATCCGCCGACGACCGGGCCGAGGCCGGCCGCCAGGGCGACGATCGAGGCGACCGCCCCGAGCACCCGGCCGCGCTTGTCGACCGGGAAGTAGCGGGTCGCCACCAGCATCGCCATCGCCGGAATCGCCCCGCCGCCGCTCGCCTGCACGATCCGCCCGGCGAGCAGGACCATGTAATTGTGAGAGAGGAAACCGAGCAGGGCACCGATATTGAACAGGATAAGACCGATAGTCAGCAGACGGCGCACCGGGTAGATATCGGCTAGCTTGCCGTAGGTAATGGCGGCCAGGGCGAAGATGATGATGTAGCCGGTCATCACCCAGCTCACCTCCGAGGCCGAGAGCTCGAACTGGCGGGCGATATCGGGGACGGCGACGTTGAACATGGTCCCGTTCAAGACCGAGAAAAAGACAATGCTGCACAGCAGGATGACCACCCGGTTCTGGAATCTGCGATCTACGGTAAAATCTGAGGTCATAGAAAACTGGAGGGAAAGGGTCGGCACCAGCACCGTTCGCTTCGATACTAGCCGATAGATAAACGATGTACAATGGCTTTACCGTGGCAATTGCTTGTTTTTATGTTGCAAACACCGTATATTTGAAAGCTCGAAAACAGAACTGAATGACCATCAACCCGACGGAGCCGTACGTGCACGAACTCGGTATCACCCAGAGCATCGTTGACATCGCCGAGCAGACGGCCAGCGAGCAGAATGCGCAAAAAGTTCTCAGCGTCACCGTCGAAATCGGCGACCTCTCCGGCGTCATCGCCGACGCCGTCGAATTTTGCTTTGAGGCCTGCATCCAGGGAACCCGACTCGCCGACAGCAAGCTGGTCATCAAGCGGATACCGGGACACGCCCGCTGCAACGACTGCGGTACCGAGATGGAGATCGACAACATGACCTTCTCCTGCAGTACCTGCGGCAGCTACTCGCTGCAGCGCACCCGGGGGGAAGAACTCAACATCAAGGAAGTGGAGATCGAGTAACAATGTGTATTGATTGCGGCTGCGCCCAGCCTCACGACCATAACCACGATCACGATCATGGGCACCACGACGACGCCAAGACAATCAGCATCGAGCAGAACCTGCTCGCCAAGAACGATATGCTGGCGGCTGCCAACCGGGAACGATTCAGCGAGGCGAACATGCTCGTGCTCAATCTGGTCAGTTCGCCCGGCTCCGGCAAAACGACCCTGCTCGAAAAGACCCTGAGCGATCTCAAGGGGGAGTTCAGCTTTGCCGTACTCGAAGGTGATCAGCAGACCGCCAACGACGCCGATCGGATCGCGGCGACAGGTGCCCCGGTCCACCAGATCAACACCGGCGCCGGCTGTCATCTCGACGCCCATATGGTCGGACACGGGGTCGAGCACTTCGACCTCGGTCAAACCGACATCCTGATGATCGAGAACGTCGGCAATCTGGTCTGCCCCGCCTCCTTCGACCTCGGCGAGGACCTCAAGGTCGCCGTTCTCTCGACCACCGAGGGGGAGGACAAACCGGCCAAGTACCCGCACATGTTCCGTGCCGCCGAGGTGATGATCATCAACAAGACCGACCTGCTGCCGCACCTCGACTTCGATATCGAAAAGTGCCGCCGGTACGCCCTCGCGGTCAATCCCGATCTCACCATCTTCGAACTCTCCTGTCGCAGCGGCGAAGGGCTCGATGCGTGGTACGCATGGTTGGCGAAGCAGGTCGGAACAAAGAAAAAAGTAATTTAACGGAGAGTCGGAGAGCTGGAGATCTTCTGAGAAAATCAAGATACTGATTTCTCTCGGGGCTCAGTGCCTCTCCGTTGCAAGCATTCAATCCCTGGAGAATTGATTTATGTGCCTCGGCGTCCCGATGAAGATTTGCACCATTGAAAACGATACCGCCGTCTGCGAGATCGACGGCGTGCAACGCGAAGCGAGCCTGATGATGCTCGACGGCGCCCAGGTCGGCGATTACGTATTGATCCACGCCGGCTTCGCCATCGAGAAGATCGACGAGGAAGAAGCGCAACTGACCCTCGACGCCCTCCGTTCCGCCCTCGACCAGGGGTTAATGCCGGAATGAAGCTGACCACCCCGTTCCGCGACCCTGAACTGGCGCGCGCCCAGCTTTCCCTGATTCAACAGATCGTCGCCGATTACGACGGCACGATGACCCTGATGGAGGTCTGCGGCACCCACACCATGGCGATCTACCAGCACGGCATCCGCGCCCTGCTGCCGGAAAAGATCCGCCTGATCTCCGGTCCCGGCTGCCCGGTCTGCGTTACCCCGGTCGACTACGTCGACCACGCCGTCGCCCTCGCCCGTCGGGCCGGCACCATCATCACCACCTTCGGCGACATGATCCGCGTCCCCGGCTCAAGCAGCAGCCTAATCCGCGAGCAGGCGACCGGGGCTCAGGTCAAAATCGTCTACTCGCCGCTCGACGCGGTTGCCATCGCCGAGAACAATCCGGAGAGCGAGGTCGTCTTCCTCGGGGTCGGTTTCGAGACCACCACCCCGACCATCGCCGGGGCAGTTCTCACCGCCGCGCAAAAAGGGTTGAAGAACTTCTCGGTACTGACCAGCCACAAAACCATGCCGGCGCCGATGGCCGCCCTGATCAGCGACCCGGAGCTGCAGGTCGACGGCTACATCTGCCCGGCCCACGTCAGCGCCATTATCGGATCCGATGCCTACAAACCGTTGGTCGACACCTACAAGGTGGCAGCGGTGATCACCGGCTTCGAACCGCTCGATATGCTGCAGGGGATCGCCATGCTGGCCAAGCAGATCGTGTCGGGCGAAGCGAAAGTCGAGACCCAGTACCGCCGGGTGGTCAAGCCGGAAGGGAATCAAAAAGCGAGGGAGATCCTGTACAAGGTATTTCAGCCCTGCTCGGCCCGCTGGCGCGGTATCGGCGATATCCCCGACAGCGGCCTCGAGCTGCGCCCGGAATATTCCGCTTTCAACGCCGCTACCAAGCTGCCGGTCGAAGTCGAGGAGCCACGTGAACACGCCGGCTGTCTGTGCGGCGAGATCCTGAAAGGGAAAGTCCGCCCCACCGACTGCAAACTGTTCAAAACTGTCTGCACGCCTGAGGACCCGGTCGGAGCCTGTATGGTCTCGAGCGAAGGGACCTGCGCGGCGGAGTACAAGTACGGATAAATACCAGGTGAACGGTTAAAGGAAAAAAGTGAAAGTAATCTTTGTCCTTTAGCCTCGAACCTTTAACCCTTTGCGGAGCAAACATTGAAATCCGACGTCATCCTGCTCGGTCACGGCAGCGGCGGCAAACTCAGCCACCAACTGCTCGACGACATCATCATCCCCGCCCTCTCCGGGGTTGCGACCCGCGACCAGAACGACTCGGCGATCCTGCCCGCAGTTTCAGGCGAGCTCGCCTTTACCACAGACTCCTACGTGGTCGACCCGATCTTCTTTCCCGGCGGCTGCATTGGCGATCTGGCGATCAACGGCACTGTCAACGACCTGGCGATGGCCGGGGCGAAACCGCTGGCGATCAGCGTCGGCTTGATCATGGAGGAGGGACTGCCGGTCAGCGACCTGCAGGAGATCCTTGCCGCGATGCGCACTGCCGCCGATAAGGCCGGAGTAAACATCGTCACCGGCGACACCAAGGTGGTTCCACACGGCAAGGCCGACAAGATCTTCATCAATACCGCCGGCATCGGCGTGGTCAGAAACGGGATAGCGGTTTCCGGCAGCGGCGCCAGACCGGGCGACAAGGTACTGATCAACGGCACCGTCGGTGATCACGGCATGGCTGTCCTTGCCAGCCGCGAGGGACTGGAACTGGAGAGTGACATCCGCTCCGACTGCGCCGAGCTTCACAGCCTGGTTGAGGTTATTCTCGAAGCAGGCGGCGATAACGTCCACGTTCTGCGCGATCCGACCCGCGGCGGGGTAGCGACCACCCTCAAGGAGATCTGCGCCCAGTCCGAAGTCGATATCGAACTGACCGAAACCGACATCCCGGTCCGGGAGAACGTCGGCGGCGCCTGCGCGATCCTCGGGCTCGACCCGCTATTTGTTGCCAACGAAGGGAAGCTGCTCGCCATCGTTACTGAAGATGTGACAGATAAAATTTTGACCGTAATGCGGTCTCACGAAACCGGTCGAGAAGCAGCGATCATCGGGACGGTTGTCGGAACTGGTGAAGGGAAACTGAGTCTGCAAACAGCCATCGGCGGCCGTCGTTCGATCGAGATGCTGGCGGGAGAACAACTGCCGCGAATCTGCTGAGAACAGCACCCCCAAATATTTTTAGATAATCTGAGAAAGAGTTGCGACAGGATTTATAAGAAACTGTAGCTGGATATCATGATTTTTCTAATATGTCGTGACTTTTGAGAATAGCGCAGTCTAGTAGCGCACCTGCTTCGGGAGCAAGGGGTCGGAGGTTCAAATCCTCTCGCCCCGACCAATAATAGAAAGAGCGATCCTAATCAGGGTCGCTCTTTTGTTTTACCCTCCGGTCCATGTCCGGTCCGGACACATCCCCAAAGTACGTATTTGAAAACTGCTGAATTATGTCTATGGCCACTCCGGTCCGGGGATTTCTCTCCGGGGCTCATCCGGGGCGGTGGGGACTTTAGTGTCCACTAAAATAGTTCTTGCTATTTTCCTGAACAGCGTACTGGAACGAGTTTACCATCTCTTTCTTCCATTAATTGGACATTGGAAACCCCTGCACCATCACCGCCAGTACCCATCGCTACAGTTTGAAATACTTTGAACCCATCTACACATAGAATAAAATCAACTTTTTTTTCTTGAACTCTACTTTTTACAACTCTGTGGTTTGCCGACACCTCAAGTTCTTTGATTTCAGCAGACGAAAATGAAGGGTTCAAAACCGCAACAAATAATCCCACTAAAAATATTCGCCTCATCACTAACCTCCTGTTGTGAATCATATCTTTCACCTACCATCTAAGTGAGAGCTTGAAGCAGACGTCTGGCTTCAGCAATTTTCGAGATATCAATACGACTCGAATCTATGATCAACTTTAGCGCGTCCTTGGCCCCTCCTTCCCTAATAATCATTCGTGCATGGCCCGTGCGCGAAATACACGCATTCATTGTGTACCCTTTTTCGTTGTAAATTTGTTCAGCAATATCTTTGTTCGAAATTAGTTTGTCCTGGAAAAGATCAAAATATTCGACGAAACAGCCCTTACCAACAGAATTCAAATACCGAGCGAGACGCTGCTCTTTCATGATATCCCCTCCTTTAGTCATTGGTTTTCAACTCCTTGATGAAAGCGGATGAAATTCCTTGGTACCAACCTTCTATATAGTCCCAGGATGCCATATTCTTTTTGTCCTCAGCAGAGTATCCACTGTCATACTTTACCCAGTCATGAAGGATCAGAACCCCATCCATTAGATCCTTGTGTTTTGGATGAAAACTTTCTTGAAAATCCGAACTAAACCTGAATTCAAGAGTTGAGACTTTCTCGTACAATGATTTGTCCTTGAACTCAGGATCATCACCACTCAACGCAAAAGCAATTTTTCGAGCAATCTTTCGATCTACATCTTTTAGACCCTTAACACCGTCTTCAAATCCACACCTTTTGTAAACCTTGGAAGCCTCCTGTTCTAACAAAGCTTCCGCCAGAGCTTTCTGACAAATCTGAGAAACATTGATCCCATCCTCGCTATTACGGACTTGCTCGTACAACTCATCGGGAACGCTAATAGTCATTCTTTTTGCCATACCAACCCCCTTTCCTTTACATACAAGATACAGAAATATACATACTTGTCAATGTAATTATTTACTTTTTTTATTTTTTACATACTCCCCTGGAATTACCCTCGGGACCGGAATAGGACCGGACGCCCTGACCAGTTTCCCAGAATTCCACCCATAGCAAACGTTCCATCTCAAAACCCAAAGAATTACCAAGTCTGTGCAACAAAAATTGAAGAAAGGAGGACCCGTATACCCACTATTTGCACCTGATCTATTGACACTCAAATCATGATATTGGAGAATCCGACCAAATTGACCAATACCTTCAATAGAAAGAGGAGAATATGAAAGACTACAAACTCTACAAATGCCAGATTTGTGGTGATCCGTACCTCGGTGACCATCCCCCCATCAATTGTCCCTATTGCGGCGCAAAGCAGAAGTACTTTGTGGACGGTCGTGAGTATGTCAGCCCGTTCACCCAGGAGCACAATTTCACGGAAGAAGAAAAAGCAAACTTCCAGGCCGCGCTGGACATTGAAATCGGAAACGCCAGCTTCTACAAGAAGGCGGCAGAGGTTTCATCCGAAGACTATTTCAAATGGCTGTTCAAATCTCTGATGAAAGTTGAATCAGAACATGCCAGCATCTTTGCCAAACACCTCAAGGTGAACAAACCTGAACTCGTTAATGTGAACGCGAGTACGGACGGTGAAGAGAATGTTCTGGAAAGCCATCGCCGTGAAGAGATTGCCATTGAGAATTATCGAAAGTTTGCAGATGCGGCAACAACACCTCGGGCCAAGCAGGTATTCACAGCACTTGTTGAAATTGAAGAGGATCATTTGAGTCTCGAAGACTAAAATACAAACATCCTGGGGCGACGTTTCTCTGGTACGTATCACGCACCGGGGAGTGAACGCAGTGAACGGACACCATTGCTTCGGGAGCAAGGGGTCGGAGGTTCAAATCCTCTCGCCCCGACCAGTTATAAAAAGAGCGACCCTAATCAGGGCCGCTCTTTTATTATTAATCCTACTATTTCTAATCTGGTGCTTCAATTCCC
>PKTZ01000010.1 GCA_002868925.1 Desulfuromonas sp.
AGCAACAGATGAGAAGGGAGTGAACGGACCGTAAAGACCAGAACAATGGCAACAAGAGGGAGCAGCAGCTTGAGACGCGGATCGATCTGCGTCAGCATGTCGGCTGTATCGGAAGCATCTCGTAATTCGGGTCTATTCATCGCAAACAGGAACGGGGCCCGTCGGGCCCCGTTTTCACTAAAGTTGGTTCAGAGTTTATATCCGGCTGATAATGGCAGCGCCCATCTCGACGGTGTTGACCTTCTGCTCACCGTCAAGCCCCTGGTAGATATCGCCAGTGCGGATACCGTCGTTCAATGCCTGCTCGACCGCCTTTTCGATCGCATCGGCCGCTTCGGTCAAACCGAAGGAGTAGCGCAGCATCATTGATGCCGACAGGATCTGGGCGATCGGGTTGGCAATCCCCTGGCCGGCAATGTCGGGAGCGCTGCCGCCGGACGGCTCATACAGTCCGAACGAGCCTTCGGCCAGCGAGGCGCTCGGCAGCATCCCGAGCGACCCGGTCAGCATTGCCGCCTCGTCGGAGAGGATATCGCCGAACATGTTGCCGCAGAGCATGACATCGAACTGCTTCGGCCAGCGACAGAGCTGCATCGCTGCGTTATCGACGTACATATGGCTCAACTCAACATCGGGGTACTCCTTGGCTACCCGCTCAACCACCTCACGCCAGAGCACCGACGTTGACAAAACGTTCGCCTTGTCGATCGAGCAGAGCTTTTTACCCCGCTTCTGCGCCGCCTGGAAACCGACATGCGCAATGCGTTCGATCTCGGCATCGCTGTACTTCATTGTGTCGTAACCGGTGCGATCGCCCCCTTCGCCTTCGATACCTTTCGGCTGGGCGAAGTAGATACCGCCGGTCAACTCACGAACGACGAGGATATCGAAACCACCTTCGATAATCTCAGGCTTGAGCGACGAATTGCCGGTCAGGGCCGGGAAGATGATCGCCGGGCGGAAATTGCAGAACAGTCCGAAAATCTTGCGCAGCGGCAACAGGGCGCCCCGTTCCGGCTGCTCGTCCGGCGGCAAGTGTTCCCATTCCGGGCCACCGACCGAGCCGAACAGGATGGCGTCCGACTCCTTGCAGGTCCGCACGGTCGGCTCGGGAAGGGCCTCGCCCTCCTCATCAATCGCGATACCGCCGACATTGGCAAAGGTAAATTCGAACGAAGCACCGAACTTTTCTTCGATACACTCAAGAACCTTGACCGCTTCGGCCATCACCTCCGGGCCGATGCCGTCACCGGGGAGAACTGCTACTTTGAACGACTTGCTCATCAACTCACTCCTTCTATGGCAACATTTGATTTATAATTGAAACGCAGGCTGCAAATATAGGAAGAGCCATCTTGTTTTGTCAATGATTTAAAACGAAAAAGGCCGGGAAAAATCCCGGCCTTTTAACAATGTCGACTTTTTGATGCAAAAGGGTTAATCCCTAGTACCTGGCATCGGCAAATTCGACCCAGCCGCCGTCTTCGACCAGCGCCTTGTCAAAGGGGCTGATTTCAAAGCTGCACTCGGCGCTGCCGGCAGAGCCGGTCGCCTTTATCGTCTGAGCGGAGAGATCGACCGCGACTTCAACATCGTCACCGATAGCGAACAGCTTATCGATCTCCTCCTTCGGCAGTTCGATCGCCAGCATGCCGCAATTGAACATGTTCTGCCGGAAGATACGGGCATAGCTCTCGGCAATAACGGTGTGAACATCATTCACCTCGAGCACCCACGGCGCATGCTCACGCGACGAGCCGCAACCGAAGTTGGCGCGGGTGATGATGACGGTGGAGTTCTTGAGCTTCTCCCCTTTCGGGTCGAACCCCTCCAGCGCCAGATCTTCGAGAATGTACGGGGTCAGCGCTTCCTTGGTCACCTCGGTCAGGTACTTGGCCGGGATGATCTCATCGGTATTGATATCGGCCCGGTCCAGGTAGATGGCCGGCCCGCCAAATGTCTTTTTCATTCCATTAACTCCTTTACTCGATCATTTACAGGCTGCGGGCATCGGTGATGACACCGGTGATCGCCGTAGCGGCGGCAGTCTCGGGGCTCATCAGGTGAACCATCCCCCCCTTGCCCATCCGACCGGCGAAGTTGCGGTTGGTGGTCGAGGCGCACGATTCACCCTCGGCCAGAACACCGTTACTCATGCCGAGACAGGCGCCGCAGGTCGGGTTGGTAACGCAGAAACCGGCCTCCATGAAAATATCCATGATCCCCTCTTCCATCGCCTGCTTGAAAATCTTCGGAGTCGCCGGCGAAACGATACCACGTACCGAGTCGGCCAGCTTTTTCCCCTTGAGGATCGCCGCCGCCTGGCGCAGGTCCTCGATCCGGCCGTTGGTGCAGCTACCGATGTAGATCTGATCGACCTTGGTCCCGGCCATCTCGGAGACCGGTTTGACGCAATCCGGCTTGTAGTCAAAGGTACACTGCGGCTCGATCGCCGAGATATCGAAATCGAGCACCTTATCGTAGGCCGCATCACTATCCGGATTCCATTTCAGATACTCGGCCAGCGCCGCTTCCTTGCTGTCGAACTCATCCTGAATGAACGGCCAGAGGTAATCGACGGTCACCATGTCAGGCTGACAGATACCGGAGGTTCCGCCCGCCTCGATCGCCAT
>PKTZ01000192.1 GCA_002868925.1 Desulfuromonas sp.
CGCAAGGTCGATTTCGATAACAAGAATTCGGTCGATGGCAACGGTTCGGTCCGTTTGACCGTCTACCGTCCGACGACCTATCGGTTATACGAAACGGACGGAATCGATCTCGAAAATGCGCAGTTGATTTACCGCGCCAACCTCCGCACCGAAAAATTCGAAGGGAAGGCCTACCTCGAGATGTGGTGCGTTTTCGACGACAAGGGAGAATACTTCTCGCGCGATCTCGCCTCGCCGGTCGTCGGCAACAGCGACTGGGTCAGGGAAGAAACCCCCTTCATGCTCAAGGCCGGAGAAAATCCAGACAAGGTCAGGTTGAACCTGGTGGTCGAAGGGAAAGGGACGGTCTGGATCGACAATATCGGCCTGTTCACGGCACCGCTCTAGTTTGTGTGGTCCGAAAAAGGATTGTTTACCACGAAGAACACGAAGGGCACGAAGAAAATCAAAATCAACTATCTCACGCAAAGACGCAAAGACGCGAAGAAAAACAAAAGCTTGTTTAGGTTCTAAAACAAAAAACTCATGACAATACGATCAGGTTTTGCCTTACCCCTAAAAGAATGATTTTAATCATTTTCAGCTTGTCGATCTTCTTGGCGGCTTTGCGTCTTTGCGTGAGAAAAGCTTTTAAACATCAGCCTTTCTTCGTGCCCTTCGTGCTCTTCATGGTCATAAAAACATGTGAAGAACCAAAATGATACAGAAAGGGCCGGCTATCCGCCGGCCCTTTTTACATTCCATCCTTTTTTCTGCAACTCCCCGACCAGCAGGTCTCGGTGCTCTCCCTGGATCTCGATGACGCCGTCCTTAACGGTGCCGCCGCTGCCGCATTTCTGCTTGAGCTTCTTCGCCAGCTCTTTGAGCTCCTTGCCGGCGAGCGGGACGCCGGTAATAACCGTTACCCCTTTCCCTTTGCGTCCGGCGGTCGAGCGACTGACCCGTACGACGCCGTCGTCGGCCGGCGTACTCTTTTTCTGGCTGCAGGTGCAGCTGGCCTGTGGGCGGTTGCAGCTCGGGCAGAGGCGGCCCGTTTCGCTGGAGTAGACCAGCCTTGAATTTTTTGAACTCATCGTGAAAATATCCTAGAAATTTCTGACCAGCATGACCCCGCCGGCGATCAACAGGACTCCGGCGATCCGGCCGAGGCTGATCGGGTGGACCGGGTAGCCGAGCAGGCCGAAGTTGTCGAGAATGAGCGAGGCGACCATCTGCCCGGCCAGTAGCAGGGCGACCATGGTGGTCGCGCCGAGTTTCGGAGCAAGGAAAATGGTCGCGGCAACGAAAAATGCACCGAACGCTCCGCCCGACCAGACCCACCAGGAGAGGCTCCCGGCACTTGCCAGCGGCGGGAGCGGAATGCGCATAACCAAAGAGTAGATCACCAGCACAACACTGCCGACGATGAAGGAGACGGTCGAGGCGAGGACCGATGAACGGGTCCAGACGCTGAGCTGGGAGTTGATGCCGGCCTGGGTCGGAATGACGATCCCGGCCAGCAGGGCGAGCAGAATGTACAAAAGAAGAGGATTCATTGGTTACTCCGGTTCTCGGGCGAGGTCGGATCGGGCTCACGTCCGGTGTTAACGGAACATCTTGCGGAACAGCCCCTTCTTCTCCTGCTCTTTCTTCTCGCGGAGGTTGCGCAGGCCGGACCGGGCCAGGGAGTTGCGGGCGTCGAGTTTCAGTGCCTTGTTGAATTCGACCTCGGCGAGGTTGTCCTGCCCCGCCTCGAAATTGATCCAACCCTTGAAGGCGTGTCCCGGGGCGGTCCGCTCCTTGGTCAGCGCCCGGTTGATCATCTGCTTGCCCTTGTCGCGCATCGCCTGGCTGCGGATGTTGGCCGGGTTCTTGTAAATCGCCCAGCCGAGATGGGAAAGGTAGTCGCCGTTCTCCGGGTCGAAGTTGACCGCGTCCTGCAGCGCCTTGATCGCGTTGTCCCACTCCTCCATCTCGATAAAAACCTTACCCGACTGGGACTGCACCTGGGCCTGGAACTTGTCGTCCCCTTTTTCACCGAGACCAACCGTGTCGGCCCCGAGCAGTTCGTCGTAGCGCTCCTTCTTGACCACGTCGGAGAGGGTGTTGTAGGCGGTCGAGACCAGTGACAGGATCTCTTCAACCAGCCCCGCCTCTTCGCCGCTGAGCTGCATCAGCAACTCCGGGCCGAATTCGTGGGTGAGGGCGAAGTATTTCTCCTTCAGCTTGTCGAAGGAAAATTCGCCCTGTTTGAGACCGAAGACCTCGTAATAGTTTTTCCCCTGCATGTCGGCCAGTGTCTGCCGGACCTTCTTGCCGACGGCCAGGTCGTAATCGGTCGTCGCGCTGCTCGCTTCGCCTTCTCCGGCCGGCGCAGCGAGGTCGACCTCTTCGAGATCAGCTTCGTCGACCAGGTCGTCGAAACTTTCGAGCGACTCGGGAATGCCGATCTCCTGGTCTTCTTCCTCCAGGGCGTTAAAGAGCTGCCGGATCGGTGTCTGCGGTTCGGCGTTACTCCCCGTTTCCGGCTCGAGGCTGAGCATCCCCAGGGCGAGCAGGGTCTGCAGCAGCGGCCGGAGCGCGTCAACCTCTTCGCAGCAGTCCTTCAGCCGGGTCTGGCCGTCGACTTTATGCAGGAA
>PKTZ01000136.1 GCA_002868925.1 Desulfuromonas sp.
GACATTCAAGGAATTAAAAACCGATACCAGCGGGGAATTCGGAGGGCTCGGAATCGAGATCGCCATCCGTGATGATGCCCTGACCATTATTGCGCCGATTGAGGACACTCCTGCCTTCCGTGCCGGGTTGATGGCCGGTGACCAGATCGTCAAGATCGACGACAAGTTGACCAAGGATATCGGCATCATGGAAGCGGTCAAGCTGTTGCGGGGGCCAAAGGGGAGCACGGTGACCATTTCGGTGATGCGTGAATCGTTCGACAAACCGAAGGCGTTCACCATTATCCGCGAAATAATCAAGATCGAAAGTGTCAAGGTCCACACGCTCGAAGATGGTTACGGCTATATCCGTCTGAGTCAGTTCCAGGAACGAACAACGGAAGATTTACGGGACGGGCTCGAGAAACTGCATCGTCAGAATGCCGATCATCTTAAAGGATTGGTCCTGGACCTGCGGAACAACCCCGGTGGTCTGCTCGACCAGGCGGTCAAGGTTTCCGACATTTTCCTCGATCAGGGGATGATTGTTTATACCGAGGGGCGCGAAGACGGGAGCGAAATGAAGTTTGTCGCTCACGGCGATGGGACCGAACCCGACTACCCGCTGGTGATTTTGATCAACAGCGGTTCGGCAAGTGCCGCGGAAATCGTGGCGGGGGCGCTCAAGGATCACCGGCGTGCAATCCTGCTCGGTACTCGCAGCTTCGGCAAGGGGTCGGTACAGACGATCATTCCACTCAGCGACAACTCCGGACTGCGCCTGACGACCGCCCGTTATTTCACCCCGAACGGCATTTCGATTCAGGCCCTCGGGATCGAACCCGATATAAATGTTCCCCAGGGGGAGTTACAGCAGGTCTCCGAGGATAGCCACTTCCGGGAGCAGGACCTGGAGAATCATTTTGACAACGGATCCGAGGTGGAAACGGAAAAGAAAGTTGCGGCAGAAAAATTCCGATTGAATGAGGATGAAAGAGACGATTACCAACTCCTGCGGGCGCTCGATTTGCTCAAGGGCTGGGATGTGTTCAGCCAGATCCGTTCACCGGCAGAATAAATTCATTTACCAAGAGTTTCTTGAAAGAATATGGCAAGCAGTAAGAAAAAGAAAAAAAAGGGTAAGGGCAGGGCAGGAAACAGCGTGTCCCTGTCGATTCCGGTCGTCCTTGCCGGCGCTATTCTGACGGTGGTTGCCATCCTTGCCCTGCTCTGGGTGAGGAGCCCGGAACAGGTCGATTCGGGCAGACAGGTCCTGCTGTTGGACGAGTTGGAAGTCGAAGTCGAGTCGGCTCTGTTACGCGGCGGTTTCTCTCTCGAACAGATCGACGTGCGTCACGAGCCGGACCTCCTGGCTTATGACATCCGCGGTTTCTTGCCGGATGAAGTGTTTGTCGACAGACTGCAGCAACGGCTGCAGAATCGTTTTGGCTTGATTTCCCACGATCTGCGCAGCGAGACTTATGAAGTCCTGATTTACCGCTCCGGTGCCCTGGTCTGCCTGTTACAGTTCGAACGCCCCGAGGTGGCGATCGAACCGCCACCGAAAGAGGTTGGTAAGCCGATGGTCGTCATTATTATGGATGACCTCGGCCGCAGCCTCGATCGGGCCCGGGAGGTCGTCGATCTCGATCTGCCGGTCACGTTTTCGATTTTGCCGGGGGAAGTGCTGGCGACCGAGACGGCGCTGCTTGCAGCCCGTAGCGGACACGAGGTTATGATCCATGTGCCGATGGAACCACAAAGTTACCCCGAGACCAACCCCGGGAGTGATGCCCTGTTACTGGGTCAGTCAGAAGCGGAGATCATGAAACGGGTGCGAGGTTTTTTCAAGAAGGTGCCGTATGCCGTCGGTGCCAACAATCATATGGGATCGCGTTTTACCGAGTACAGAGACGGAATGGAGCCGGTGCTCAAGGTAATGCGCGAGCGGGGAATGTATTTTATCGACAGCCGGACAACGGCGCAGTCGGTTGTTATCCCGCTTGCCGAGGATATCGGGGTGCCGAGTACGATCCGCGATGTCTTTCTTGATAATGATGCCGAAGTGGAAGCGATTAGCTCCCAGATCAGAAAGCTTGTTCGGTTGGCCGAGCGGCAGGGGCATGCCGTCGGAATCTGCCATCCTTATGTCGAGACGATCGAAGCGCTGCGGCGCGAGAAGAGGCTCTTGCGCGGCGGAACGGTCAAGATGGTTTTCGCTTCGAAGCTAATCTCATCCTGAGAATTGAAGAGCGCCGGTTCCGATCTCGACGAACTGGGGCAGGATGCGGTCGCGAATGTCCCGAAAACGGTCATAATTCTCTTCGAGCAGAATTTCGTCGGGGAAGTCGGAGCTGACCTTCTTGATAATCAGGCAGTCGTCACCGAGTTTGCAATCCGGATCGAACAGGGTCTTCGCCGCCAGCTGGTAGAGTGACGAGGGCTCCCGGTTGCGTAGCGACTTTCCCCCCTCAATCAGGTCGATCGTTTTGCAGGAGATCTCGAGCCCGTCTTCATCGAACCGGTAAAAAGAGATCTGTTGTTTGAAAAAGTTTCGAGTGTGCGGAGCGCGACGCAGAACGAAATAGGTATTTTGCGCCGATTCGCGGAACAGGTCGGCC
>PKTZ01000157.1 GCA_002868925.1 Desulfuromonas sp.
GGCCAACTGCGGCGCCGGTCCACGTGAACTGCTGCAGGCGTTAAAGCGGATGGCGACGGCAACGCCCCTGCCGCTCTCCGCCTTTCCCAACTCCGGCTTCCCCGAGTATGTCGATGGTCGCTCGATCTACCTGTCGACACCGGAATACTTCGCCAGCCGGGCAAAAGAGATGGTCGACTGCGGTGCCAGCCTCGTCGGCGGCTGCTGCGGCACCGGCCCCGAGCATATCGCCGCCCTCGTACCGTTGCTCTCCGGAGCAACGCCGACAGAACGTTCATCACGGATCGATGTGCTGGTCGAGGAACATCGTCCGGTCGTGATAACTACAGAGAAGTCGAGCTGGCTTGAGCGGGACGCGATTCCGGTGACGGTCGAGCTCGATCCGCCGCGCGGTACCGATTGTGCAGCTATCCTGGCCGGGGCACAGCGCCTGGTCGCAGCCGGGGTTTCGGCGATCAGCGTTGCCGATAACCCACTGGCCCGGATCCGGATGGGGAATATCGCCCTCGCCAGTCGTATCCAGCAGGAGACCGGGGCGGAAGTGATCGTCCATATCACCGGACGCGATCGCAACCTGATCGGTCTACACTCCGACCTGATGGGGGCGCACCTGCTCGGCATCCGCAACGTGTTGGCGGTGACCGGTGACCCGGTCTCCTTGAGCGGCGAGGCGGGAGCGACCTCGGTCTTCGATGTCAATTCGATCGGCCTGCTCGAGCTGTTATCGAACCTGAACGGCGGCCGGACCGTATACGGTCAAAAGCTCGGCGAGCCGACCCGGTTCCTGCTCGGTGCCGCCTTCAACCCCAATGCCAGGAACCTGGATGGCCAGGTGCGCAAGCTCGAGCGCAAGATCGAGGCGGGTGCCCGTTTCGTCCAGACCCAGCCGGTCTACTCGGCAGAAGTGATCGATGCCATGCTCGCCGCTGTTAACGGCAAGGCCCCACTTTTGCTCGGCATCCTGCCGCTGGTCAGTGAGCGCAACGCCGAATTTCTGCACAACGAGGTCCCGGGGATCGACCTGCCGGATGAGGTTCGACATCGCATGCGGGGCAAAAGCGGCGAGGACGGTCTGCGCGAGGGGACGGCAATTTCCCGGGAGATTATCGATGCGGCCCGGGGCCGGGTCGACGGATTTTACCTGATGCCGCCCTTCGGCAAGGTCGATCTGGCGGTCGAACTGCTCGAATACATCCGCTCGCTGTAGCCGTTATATCGATGTGAGTTTTGTTCGCGACACTGGTCGCATGTTGATAAGTTCAGGAGGTGTTTGCCATGAAGTCCCTGTTCCGCCTTTCCCTTTTTGCCTCTCTTTTTCTGGTTCTGTCGTGCAGTCTCCTGCCGACTCATAAGGACGATTTCGCCAAGAAGAACGACGATTTCATGCTGCGGGTCCGCTGGCTCGACTTTCAGGGGGCCTCACTCCACTTCGACGAGGAGAACCGGCAGAAGCTGGTCGAACAGTTCGCCGATAACGAGGATCTGAAGGTCACCGACTTCTCGATGACCCGCCTCGATATCGACGTGCCGAACGAAAAAGTGACGGCCCACTACCGCCTGCAGTACTACATGCTGCCGTCGGCCACGGTCGAGACCGAACGCTTTACGCTCACCTGGGAACAGCGCTCGGGAGAAGAGTCCGCAGTGGCCTACTGGCGGATTGTCGAACCGTTCCCGGAACTCGACTGATCGCTCTCATTAAAATTCGCGGGAATGCCTGTTTTTTCGGTATTTTCGACGCCGATCGGCGGCTCTTTGTCGCATTCGGGACGGGGGTAAGTTTTCCCTTGATTTACATTAATAAATTATGATAGAAATCTGCATACTGTATACAAGAATAGGGGAAAGACAGGAGCTGCGGGTCTTTCCCTTTTTTCCGGGACTTCGCCTTCCGCATCGTATCGGTGCGGGTGGTCTGCGGGGAGGTCATTTTGTCACAAGTCGTTTTTTCAAGTTGGGGACGTGAAGTCGTCGATAATCGCCAGGGGGGTGAAACCGACCTGGCATCAATCAATCTGAAGCTGGCGGAGAGCTATCTCGATCAGGGGAAGGTCAGTGCCTTCATCGGTTGGGACGGGATCATCCTGCTCGACAGGGAGACGGATGTCGTCGCCCTGGCGGCCGAGTATATGAAGCGGGTGCAGGAGAAACATTGCTGCGCCAAGTGCTCGCCCGGGAAGCGTGGGACCCGGGTTCTGCAGGACGCCCTGGCGCGGATCGTCAACGGCGAAGGGAAGGAGCAGGACCTGGCATCGATCGAATCGGTCGCGACCCTGCTTGACAACTGCAAGTGTACCCTCTGCATGACGTCGGCCATTCCGGTCTTCGATGCAGTCAAGCACTTCCGCAACGATTTCGTCGCTTACATTAACGGTGAGAAGAAGCCGAAGACGGCCAAGTTCTACAAGGACCGGGTAACCGCTCCCTGTATCGACCGTTGTCCGGCCCATATCGATATCCCGACCTACATCGAGGAGATCAAGGAACGCCGTCACGACGAGTCGCTGGCGACGATCCGTGATTACATGCCGATTCCGGCGGTCTGCGGTCGGGTCTGTCCGCACCCCTGCGAAACGGGTTGCCGACGTGCCCTGGTCGACGAGCCGGTCAGTATTATGGTCATGAAGCGGGTCGCCTCCGACCACGAATGGCTGCACCACAAGCAACCACCGATGGTGCCGAAGCCACCGACCGGCAAGAATGTTGTCGTCGTCGGTGCCGGACCGGCCGGCCTGACCTGCGCCTACTACCTCGCCCTCGAAGGGCACAAGGTTAAGATCATTGAAATGCTCGAAGAGCCGGGCGGCACGGTTGCCGTCGGTATCCCCGACTACCGTATGCCGCGGCCGTTGCTGCGCCGCGAAGCCGAGATCATCGAGGCGCTCGGGGTCGAGATCGAGTATGGCGTCAAGCTGGGACAGGATGTCTCGCTGCGCGAGCTGAAAGAGAATTACGACGCCGTCTTCCTCGGGACCGGCGCCTTCAAATCGAAGCCGATGGGGGTCGAAGGGGAAGACCAGGGATACGATGGTTTCTCCGAAGGGGGCATTCATTACCTGCGGGCCGTTGCTTTGGGCCAGGGGATGGTTACACCGAAGCGGGTGATCGTCGTCGGCGGCGGTAATACCGCCATTGACTGCGTCCGGGTTGCACTGCGCGAAGGGGCCGAGGATTCGATCCTGGTCTATCGTCGGACCCGGGCCGAGATGCCGGCCGAATCGTACGAGGTCGATGATGCCGAAGAAGAGAATGTCCAGTTCGAGTTCCTGCGCAACCCGACCAAGCTGATCGTCGAGAACAACAAGGTGGTCGGGGTCGAGGTGATCAAGATGGAACTCGGCGAGCCGGACGAATCGGGACGTCGTCGTCCGCAGGAGGTTCCCGGCAGCGAGTATGTTATCGACTGCGACATGGTTATCCCGGCGATCGGCCAGGATCCGGACCTCTCCTATCTCGAGGACGGTGATTACGGTATCGAGCAGACCCGTTGGAACAGCATCGTCACCCACGGCGGGACGATGATGACCGATAACGAAGGGGTCTTCGCCGGTGGCGACTGCGAATACGGAGCGATGACAGTTGTTCTGGCGGTCGGCCATGGTCGCCGCGCTGCTCGCGTCATGAACCGCTACCTGACCGAGGGTAAGGTTTATCTCGACGCCGACGATGCGATGGAAGATATGTTCAATCGTTTCGGCGTGTTCGATAAGAATGAGGTCATCGGTATCTCCGGCGGCCTGCACCGCGAGCATCAGCCGAAGATCGATGGTGCCGAACGGGCGACGAATTACGAGGAGATCGAACTGGCGATGCCGGAAAGTCAGGCGGTACGAGAGGCGGAACGCTGCCTCCGTTGTTACCGTGTCGGCATGGTCGCGGTCGACTAAATCGATAAGGATTTTAACGTCGCCGACCCCTCCCGGGTCGGCGACTGAATACTAGCTACAGGTGACAAGTCCATGATCAATCTCAAGATCGACGGCAATCAGGTTCAGATCGGAAGCGGAGCGACAATCCTGATGGCGGCCGAGAAGGCCGACGTCAAAATTCCGACCCTCTGCTATCTCAAAAAAGTTTCCCCGACCGGCGCCTGCCGTATCTGCGTGGTCGAAATCGAGGGTGCGGACAAGCCGATGACCGCCTGCAACACCCAGGCGACCGAGGGGATGGTGGTTACGACCCAGACCGAGAAGCTGGCGGCGATCCGCAAGCAGATCGTCGAGCTGCTACTGGTCAACCACCCGCTCGACTGCCCGGTCTGTGATGCCGGCGGCGAGTGCGATCTGCAGAACATCTGCTACGATCTCGATGTCGCTACCCAGCCGTTCATGGCTGAGGATGTCAATGCCGGCGTGATCGACAAGTGGCCGCTGATCCAGCAGGTGCCGAATCGCTGCGTCATGTGCGAAAAGTGTGTCAAGGTCTGCCACGAGACTGTCGGATCGAGCGCCCTGTTTATCAGCGAGCGCGGTGACAAGGCGTTTATCGACAAAGACCTCTCCCTCTGCGAATTCTGTGGTAACTGCGTTTCCGCCTGCCCGACCGGGACGATGATCTCTAAGACCTTCAAGTTCAAGGCGCGTCCGTGGGAGTTGACCAAAACCTCTTCGGTCTGCACCTACTGCGCGGCCCAGTGCCAGGTTGACATCAACGTCAAGAACAAGCAGGTCTATCGCGTCACCTCCAAGGATGACGTCACCGTCAACGACGGTAATCTTTGCATCGGTGGTTACTTCGGTTACGGCTATATCAATTCCGAAAAGCGACTGACCAGCCCGCAGGTCAAGAGTGGCGGCCAAATGCAGAAGGCCGACTGGAGCGAGGCTCTTTCGACGGTTGTCGACAAGATCAAGGCGATCCGCGATGAATCGGGCGCATCGGCTCTGGCCGGGCTCTCTTCACCGCGCTTGACCAACGAGGAGAACTATCTTTTCCAGAAACTCTTCCGGGCCGGAATCGGCAGCAACAACATCGATTCTGAAGCCCGCTTTGGCGCCTTGCGCGTTCAGAAGATCCTTAACGACAAGCTCGGCCTGAAGGGGGCGAGTCACTCGATCAGTCATATCGGCAAAGCCGATGCCGTGCTGGTGGTCGGTTCGGACGTCACCGCTGAGGCGCCGGCGCTCGACTGGCAGATCGAAGCGGCCTGCCGCTCCAAGCGGGACGGCAAGCTGATCGTCGCCAACATGCGCCCGGTCAAGCTGACGCGCCATGCCAACACGCCGCTCGAGTACAAACCGGGCAGCGAGGTCGCCCTGGTCAATGCCCTGTCGAAATTGATCCTTGAAAAAGGGCAGGCCGACGAGGCGCAGCTGAAGGATCTGGTTGCAAACTTCGATGAGATGAAAGCGCATCTCGAAAAAGTCGATGTCAAGGCGGCCGCTGAGAGTTGCGGCCTGTCGGTCGACCTGCTCGAGGAAGCGGCCGGCTATCTCGGCGCGGCCGGATCGGTCGCCCTGATCTTCGGTGGTGATATCTGCAAGAGCAAAAATGCCGAGCAATCGATCGCTGCGATCGCCAACCTGGCGATTGTTTCCGGCGCTCTTTCCGGCGAAGCGGGCGGACTGTTCCCGGTTGATGAGAAGGGGAACAGCCAGGGGCTGATCGAGATGGGTGCCTATCCCGAGATGCTGCCCGGTTACCAGGACTACGCTGCCAACAAGGCGACCTTCGAAAAGGCGTGGCGGGCGACTCTGCCGGCCGACGGCAAGGATGCCCTGGGTATTCTCGAAGGGATCGAAAAAGGCGAGATCAAGTTCCTCTACCTTGCGGCGACCAATCCACTGGTCAGTTTCCCGATGAGCAACCGGTGGCGCCAGGCTCTGGAAAAAGTCGAATTCCTGGTTGTTCAGGATATCCTTTCCAGTGATTTGGTTGCCCTGGCCGATGTTGTTCTGCCGGGAGCAAGCTTTGCCGAGAAGACCGGCAGCGTGACCGCCCTCGATAACCGGGTGAGCTGCCTGAGCAAGGCAATCCCCTGTGTCGGTGATGCACGCGAGGACTGGGAGGTTTTCGGCGAAATCTACATGCGCCTGGTCGGCAAAAGCGATTGTCCGGACAGTGATCTGATCCTTCAGGAAATCCGGGAACTGGTTCCGGTGTACGAAGGTGTCTGTTTTGCCGGCGGTGGCCATGGTCAGATCTGTTTGAAGAGCAACTTCGAGATCAAGCCGGGGCAACTGCAGTACACCGCGGTCGATGCGGCCCCCGCCGAAGAAGGATTGCAGCTTCTCAGCGGCAAGAGCATGTTCCATTTCGGAACCACTTCGACCTTCGCCGACGGCCCGCTCTCGGTTGTCGACGCCGGGTATGTTGAGATTAATTCCGATGATGCCGCTGCCGTCTCGATCAAAGACGGCGACCGGGTCAAGGTCAGTGTCGGCGATGCTTCGGTTACGGTTGTCGCCAGGGTTGATGATTGTTACCGGCAGGGAATTCTATTTGCGCCTTACCACTTTGCTGATGCCAACATCCAGGGTCTGATGCCGGGTGTTCAGAACCGTGTCGCCGCGACCTTGAGCAAGGCCTGATAAAAGCGTTTGCGTAATACTTGTCGGGCACCCCGCGTTTGCGGGGTGCCCGTTTTCGTTGAGGAGAAAAAGTATGGTCATTATCGATTACCAGGACAGGATTGCATATTCTCAGGAGAAGGCGAACAAGATCGTTCTTGATGAAACAGACCATTCGCGCTCGACCCTCTGGTGCCTTCTGCCAGGTCAACGGATCGAGCCGCATATTCACGCCGGTGACCACATCTGGACCGTTTTTGAAGGGGAGGGGAACTATCTCTCCGTGGGGAAGGAACCGCAACCGATCAACCCCGGAACCGTTCTCGTCGCCCCGGCCGGGGAGTCGCACGGGGTCGAAAATGTCGGTCAGCAGGGTCTGGTTTTTCTCAGCGTGTCGGCCGGTTAGGAAATACCCTTACATATGTCAAATAGAAAGCCCCGCTTGCAAGAGCGGGGCTTTTACGTTGCAGTAGACTGTCCCGGACAAAAAAAGTGCTTGCGGCCTTGCGGCCGCAAGCCAAAAACAGGAGTTAAGCCTTTGTTGCAGTACTCCCGTGTGGAGTTTACTTCTTTCTGTTGTCGTGGGAAACAGTTACGACCTGTTGGTCGCCGATCGTTATACCGGCTTCGTTTTCGGCGCCGAAGCTGATGGCCAGGGTACGGCCATCTCGGTCAGCCCCTTTGCGTGAAGCGACGATCGGGATCGAAACTTCAAAATTACCGAAAGCGTCGAGCTCGAGCGTGCCCGATGCATCCTGCTCACCGTACTCATCGGCCAGTTGGTACCAGGTCCGCCCGGTGGTGCAGCCATCCAGAGAGGAGACGCTACCGGAGAAAGAGAGAGACGCGTTTTTGTTGTTGCCGGGTTTGATTGTTGTCGGATTACTTGAAGTCACGGTGATTGACGGCGGCTGGCTGCAGCCGACATCCGGTAGGACTTCCACGTAAAGTGAAACCTGGTCGGTCATGGTCCTCTCGCTCGTCCTGGAGATGGCCGGGCTGAGAATGGCGGTGTAGGTCCCGGACTGGGCACCGACCGGCACATCGATCTTGACCGTAGCTTCAGCGGTCGGTGTTCTGCTGTCGAGTGTAATCGGGGCGCTGCCGACCACCCAGGCGCGGTTAATATTGCCGCCGGCAGGAACAATGCTCAAGTTGGCAAAAGCAGTGGGGCGTACCGTCTCCGACAGAGTCGTCGAAAGGACAATCTCCTTGGCCTGGCCGGCCGTGACCGCAACACCGATCCGGTTTGGATTGAAGCTGATCCGGGCTGCCAGGGACGAAGACGCGGTAAGCAGGACAAGTGTCGTCAGCGTAATAATTTGAATAAAGAGTTTCGAGGATAAATCAGCTTTATTCATAGTGCACCTCCTGATTTGAACCGACGGTTTCTTGAAGTAGTAAGACATTATTGTCGGCGATTGTCTTTGTTAAACATCAAGAACAATGCCAACAATGAAGGCTCGGAGATGCGCTAAAAACGTTGAAGTTTTGTTCGATTAGGCGAAATGGCGCCCAAAAAAGGCAGATATTGTCATCCTTATATGGTCATTCCTGAATGGCAGGACGCTAACGATGGGGCGGTTAGTGGTCGTGGTAACCGAGTACGACCAGAAGACAGCTGCCGTCAGCAATAACGTTCAATCCGTTCTCTTCGGCCAGGCGAACTGCTTCGGGGTCCTCAGCACCCGGCTGCATCCAGACGTTGCGGATCCCCTTCTCGATCGCCGCCTCGACCACTTTTACCGTGACCTGCGGCGGGGTGATGATCGACAGGCTGTCGACACCGTCCGGAAGCTCGGAGACCGAAGCCGCAGCTTCGATCCCTTCAATGGTTGAAGCTTTGGGGTTGATCGGGATGGCAGTGCGGCCATTTTGCAGGTAGCAGCGCAGGACCTTGTTCCCGTACTTGTTGCGATCGATGGAGGCGCCGGCGACCCCGAAGGTGTTGGCGGCGAGGAAGGTTTCGATATTTTGCGGTAGTGACATCTGTGGCTCCTCTGTGTAGATATTTGCTCCAGTATACCACGCAAAATTTGATGCTGGAAAGTTGTTGCGGACTGAAATCCGGAAAGTGGTCTGATCTATGCAAATGCATGATTGCAATAGGTCGGGCGGTTGGTTAAAATATAAAAGTGAATGGCTGTGCCTCATTGTGTTGTGACCGATCAGTTACCGAGAAGAGGATGGGGAGAAAAATGACGAACATGGAATTTCAGGAACTGGTTTCCCGGGGGATTCATGCAGTCAACCAGGGGAACACCATGATGGCGTTGATGCATCTGGAGAACGCCGCGAAGAAGGGTGGTTCGCCGGCTCTGCGCTCCTACCTTGGATATTGCCTGGCCATTGAACGCCAACAGTACAAGCAGGCAATCAAAATGTGTCGCGAAGCGGCCCAACTTGAGCCTAATAATAGCCAGTTCTGGCTCAACCTCGGGCGGACCTGCCTGCTCGCCGGCCAGAAGCGGCTGGCGATAAAGGCCTTCCGGCGGGGGCTCAAGGTCAACTGCAACCAGCATATCGTAGAAGAGCTCAAAAACCTGGGGCTGCGCAAGACCCCGGTCTTCAGTAGCCTTGATCGGACGCATTTTTTGAACAGGCATGTCGGCCGGGTCCTCGATCGTTTCAGCCTGCGCTAACCATTTCCGACCTGTCGGCAATTTAAGCAAAAAGCGGCACCGCTATCATGACGGTGCCGCTTTTTTTTTGAAAGGTTGGAATGGATTCAGTAGGGGCGGCGACTTTTCCCCTCCTTGTAGGTTCCGGTAAAGGGGGTAAGTACGATTTCGACCCCTTCGACAAACTGGCCCTCGTCGACATTGACCGGGGTCGGCTCCGGATCGCCGAGCAGACCATACAGTTCGCCGGGACGCGGCATGTCCCAGGCATGGATGCGGGCGCCGAGGAAGTAGGTTCCCCCCTGCGGCAGGTAGAGCACGAACGATCCGTCACTCTCGGAGAGGGTTGAGGCGAAGTCGGGCAGCCGCTTGGTGTTTTTGTCGGTATAGGCGAGGGCGAAGCTGCCCGGGACTGGTTTGCCGGAACCGTCGATAAGGCGGCCCCGGATGCCGGTGTCGGTCCGGATCTCTACCGTCGATTTTTTGAAGAACATCGGCGCTTTCATCGGGGCCAGGGCGAGGTTGATCACCGACATTTTACCTTCGACCACGGTTGTGACAACCCGGTGGTGCTCGGAGAAGAGGTCGCCGGGCGAGAGCGGGCCGGAGGGCTGGCCGCTCATCCGTTTACGGGAGACGACATAGTAGGTGCCGGGCGGCACGGCGAGTCGGTAGTTGCCTTCGCTATCGGTCGGAGTCGAGATGAATTGCGAAGGGCCGAGAAGGTTGGAGATGGTGTCGGGGTAGATGTTGACGTAAGCCCCCTCGATCGGCCGACCATCAGACCTTGCCGTAATTCGGCCGGTAATCCCGGTCTGGCCATTGCCGTCGATCCGGTTGTCGACGTAGGTGGTTTCGGCAACCGGCGTGGTCGAGGTGGATGTCGCCGCGCAGGCAGTCAGCAGCATTGTTGCCAGAAGCAGGAACGGGAAAAGGGTTTTTCTTAACATAGCAACCTCCCTGAAACACCGAAAAAAGTCAAAAAATTTATACAAAATCCCAATAATTACTTAATTCTACCGATTTGGTAGCAAAAGTCAAAAGCCGGCTTGAAAAGAGCAGGGTTGCCTTATATATTATTCTGCATGATACCGGCACCGGCCATGAGCCGTAATCCCGACACACTTGAACGGCAACGCTTCGACGTCCTGATCGTTGGTGGCGGTATCAATGGCGCCGGCCTCGCCCGCGATCTGGCCCTGCGCGGGCTGCAGGTCGCGCTGGTCGACAAGGGTGATTTTGCCTGTGGCACCTCGAGTGCATCGACCAAGCTGATTCACGGTGGCTTGCGTTATCTCGAAAATTTTGATTTCGGCCTCGTGTTCGAGGCCTGCCGGGAGCGACAGGTGTTGCAGCGCATCGCCCCGCACCTGGTCAGGCCGCTCCGTTTCTATATTCCGGTCTACCGCGGTGACCGGCGTCCGTTTTGGATGATCCGGGCCGGAATGGTTCTCTACGACCTTTTGGCGCTGATGCGCAATACGGGACATCACTCTGTCCTGACACCACGGCGGGCCCTGGCCCGTGAACCGGCCCTGATCGCCGACGGACTGCGCGGGGTGGCGGCCTACTGGGACTGCGCCATGGATGACGCCAGGCTCTGCCTGGAGAACGTGATCGCCGCCGCCGAAGCGGGTGCGACCGTAGCCAACTATATGCGGCTGGCCGGCTTTTCGATGAAGGATGGCCGGATCGTCGGCGCCGAGCTGATAGACGAAGAGTCGGGCCGGGAGTTTGGGGTCGAAGCCGAAATTGTGGTCAATATGACCGGACCGTGGCTCGATCAGGTCCGGGCGATGGCCGGTGACCACGAACCGATGTTGCGCACCACCCGGGGCGCCCATATCCTGGTTCCCCGGATCAATCGTGGCGATGAGGCGATTTACCTTTCGACCGCCGAGGATAACAGACTCTTTTTCGTGATTCCCTGGGGTGAGCTGTCGTTGGTCGGAACCACCGATACCGACACCGATCAGCCGCCGGAGGAAGCGGTTGCGACCGATGAGGATATCGATTACCTGCTCGCCGCCACCCGTCGCCACCTGCACGGCACCGAGCTGAGTCGCGATAGTATCGTTTCCACCTTCGCCGGCCTGAGGCCGCTGGTCGCAGACACCCGTGACACAGCTTCCAACGTGTCGCGCGAACACCGGGTTTTTGAATCTGCCAGCGGTCTGTTTTCGGTCGGCGGCGGCAAGTACACCACCTACCGTGCCGTTGCCGAAGAGGTCGCCGGTCGGATCGTCTCCCGGCTTGGCCGGGGCAGGGGCGAGAGCCGTACAGCCAATCTCGGCCTGCCGGGCGGAGTCGACTTCACCAATATCGGGAAGCGGCTAAGTGAAAAGTCCACGCTGTCGGCAGGCATGGTCGAGCGGCTGTTCGGTCGCTACGGGGCGCGGGCGACGGAACTGGTCGCCCTGGCTGAAGCGGAGCCGAGGCTGACCGAACCGATCGTCACCGGCTCGGAGCTGACCTGGCTCGAGGTCGATTACGCGGTCTGTTGCGAGCAGGCGCGGACCCCCGAGGATGTTCTGCGCCGCCGCACCGATGTCGCCCTGAAGCCGGGGCGGGGCCTGGCGGAACTTGAGGCAATTGCCGAGCGCATGCAACAGCTGCTTGCGGTCGATGAGGATACGAAACAACAGTGGAAATGGGAATACGAAGCGCGCTATTCCCATATCGGGAGGTCATGATGGATGTGTTGTTGAAAAAGGGGAACCCTACCAAACAGAAAACCGCCTGCCTGGTCGTCGGGGTCAACGAAGGGAAGAAGATGAGCCCGGCCGTTGCCGCGATCGATGCCGAGCTCGACAAGGCGCTGCGCAAGGCTATGCGGCGAGACGCCTTCTCTGGCAAGGTCGGCCAGACCTTCGCCATCGACCCGGCGACCGGACTCAAGGCGGAGCGGGTGCTTTTCGTTGGCCTTGGCGCTGAGAAAAAAACGACCGGCGAGGTTCTGCGCCGGGCCGTTGGCACCGCCTTGAAAAACGCCGGCGATGTTCGGGCGACCGACATGATGCTGGTTTTCGAGAGCTTCGAGCTGCGCCACGCCAGCGACGAAGAACGGGCCCGGGTCCTGACTGAAGGTCTGCTGCTCGGCGGCTACCGCTTCGACCGCTACCTCACCTCCGAGGAATCAAAAAAGGAGAAGACGCCCAAGGTCGTGACGTTCCAGTATGCGACGATCAAGCAGGAGGACGCTATCCGTGACGGCGTGGCGCAGGCGCAGGCGATCTGTCGTGGGGTAGTGCTCGCCCGTGATCTGGTCAACGAGCCGGGCAACGTCAAGTCGCCGACCTTCCTCGCCGAGCAGGCTGCGGCCGCGGGCAAGGAGACCGGTTTCAAGTGCACCATCCTCGACCAGCAGCAGTTGGAGCAGGAGAATATGGGGGCCATGCTCGGAGTCGCCCAGGGGAGCGAGCGCGAGCCCTGCCTGATCGTCATGGAGTACAACGGTGGCAAGAAGGGTGAAGCCCCGGTGGCGCTGGTCGGCAAGGGGGTGGTGTTCGACTCAGGCGGCATCTCGATCAAGCCGTCCGAAGGGATGGAGGAGATGAAGATGGACATGGGTGGCGCCGCCGCCGTTATCGGTACCCTCACTGCCGCCGCCCTGCTCAAGCTCCCGTGCAACCTGGTCGGCGTCGTGCCGGCGGTCGAGAACATGCCCTCCGGCAGTGCGATCCGGCCCGGCGACATCCTGACCTCGGCATCCGGTAAGACGATCGAGGTCCTCAATACCGACGCCGAAGGTCGCCTTATCCTTGCCGATGCTCTCAATTACGTCAGCCGTTACAAGCCGGAGACGGTGATCGACCTGGCGACCCTGACCGGGGCTTGCATCATCGCCCTTGGCCATGAAGCAACCGCCGTACTCGGCAACGACGACAAGCTGGCATCAGCCCTGATCGGAGCCGGCGAGCGGGCCGGCGAGCGCGCCTGGCAGCTGCCGCTCTGGGACGAGTACAGCGAGCTGATCAAGAGCGATGTCGCCGACGTCAAGAATATCGGCGGCCGGCCGGCCGGAACCATTACCGCCGCCGCTTTTCTGCAGAAATTCGCCGAGGAGTACAGCTGGGCCCATCTCGATATCGCCGGCACCGCCTGGGCTGATTCGGCCAAACCCTGCTACCCGAAAGGAGGGACCGGCGTCGGGGTCCGGCTGCTGATCGAATACCTCAAAAACGCAAGCAAGTAGGACCGTCCGGCAGGGGTGTAAACAAGCAACGCCCCGGCTTCGGCCGGGGCGTTTTCGTTACCGGCTTTCTCCTTGACATCGCAGGGGACTGTTGCTAACTTGCTCGTTTGGTAAAGTCCCTGAGTAGCGCCCGTTTTTTGGGCGTTGTCGAACCATTTCGGAAGAAAAATGAAAGTTCTTGTCGCCGACAAATTTGCCATGGAGGGCCTGCGCGTTTTTGAAAACGCCGACGGTATCGAACTCGACTACCAGCCGGGCCTCTCCGATGCCGAACTGCTCGAAAAGGTCGCCGACGCCGAAGCGCTGGTGGTTCGGGGTGGAACCCGGGTCAGCGCCGAGGTGATCGATGCCGCTAAGAAGCTCAAGGTGGTCGGCCGGGCCGGAATCAGCGTCGAGAATATGGATCTTGAGGCGGCCAACCGCAAGGGCATCGTCGTTATGAATACGCCGTTCGGTAGTACGACGACGGCGGCCGAACACACCATCGCCATGCTGATGGCGCTGGCCCGTATGATTCCGGCGGCCAGCCAGTCGACCAAGTCTGGTCTCTGGGAGAAGGAGAAGTATCTCGGGGTCGAGATCAACGGCAAGACCCTCGGTGTCATCGGCGCCGGCAAGATCGGCCGTCTCGTGGGCGACCTGGCGATTGGCCTGAAGATGCGGGTCATCGTCTTCGATCCCTATGTCTCCGAGGAGACGGTCCGGCAGATGGGGGCCGAGCAGGTCGGACTCGATCAGCTTCTGGCCGAATCCGATTTCATCACCTTTCACGTGCCGCTCAATGCTGAAACCCGACACCTGCTCAACGCCGAGTCTCTGCAACAGGTCAAGCCGGGCTGCCGTATCGTCAACTGCGCCATGGGCGGCCTGATCGACGAAACCGCGCTCGCCGCCGCCATCAAGAGCGGCCACATCGCCGGCGCCGCCCTCGATGTCTTCGCCCAGGAACCGCCGCAGAAAGACCATCCTCTCTGGAGCCTCGACGAGGTGATCTGCACCCCACACCTGCGGGCCGCCACCATCGACGCCCAGATCAACGTCACCGTCCAAATCGCCCGACAAGTGATCGATTTTCTGCAAAACGGCGTCATCGTCAATGCCCTCAATGTGCCGTCGATCAGCGCCGACCTGCTCGATGAGATGCGTCCCTACATCGATCTTGCCGAAAAGCTCGGTTCCTTCCAGGCGCAGCTTTTCGCCAAAGGGATGGAGAAGGTGACGGTCGAATACGCCGGCGAGGTGACCCGACACCCGGTCGATCAGCTGACCATGGCGGTGTTAAAAGGTCTGCTCACCCCGGTCCACGGTTCGATGGTTAACTACGTCAACGCACCGCACCTGGCCAAGGAGTCGGGGATCGAGGTCGTCGAAGCGCGCAGCAGCGTCGCCGGCGGTTTCTCGAGCCAGATCCGCCTCACCGTAACCGGTGCCGAGGGCGAACACAGCGTTGCCGGGGCGATGTTCGGCACCGACGACTACCGTATCGTCGGCATCGATCAGCACCACGTCGAGACCGTTCCGGAAGGTCATATCCTGGTGATCCGCAACGAGGACAAGCCGGGAGTCATTGCTACCCTCGGTCAGGTCCTCTCCGAGGCCGGTCTCAATATTGCCATGATGAATCTCTCGCGGCGCAAGATCCAGGGACGCGCCTTCTCACTGATCAATGTTGACAGCGAGATCCCCGAAGATGTACTCGAAACCCTGCGCGGCAAGGAGTTCATTCTCTCCGCGGTGCAGGTCAGTCTGTAAATAATAAGTGTGAAGGATATGATGAACAAAAGCGTATCGCCTGCCGATATCACTCTGCCGAAAGGGGTTAAGGACTTCTTGCCGCTCAAGGCAGCGAAGATCGTCTACCTGCGCCAGACCCTGCTCGATATCTTCAGCCGCTGGGGCTTCCGGCCGGTGATTCCGCCGTCGATGGAGTACCTGAGCGTGCTCGAACGCGGACTCGGCGCTGCCCTGCAGGCGAAGACGGTCCGCTTCGACGACCGCCAGTCAGGCCAGCTCGTCACCTTCACGCCCGACATCACGCCGCAGGTCGCCCGTATCGTCGCCACCCGCATGCGCGAGATGCCGTTGCCGCTGCGACTCAGTTACTACGGTCGTGCACTTCGTCACGAGGAACAGCAGCAGGGCAAGGATCGCGAGATCTTCCAGGCCGGGGTCGAGCTTTACGGCATCGACGGTGCCGAGGCCGATGCCGAAATGATCGCCATGGCGATCGAGGCGCTGCAGGCGCTCGGAGTCGAGAAGTTCACCATCGATATCGGCCAGGTCGAATTCTGCCGCGGTATCATGGAACAGCTCGAACTGCCGGCCGAGCAGCTGGCCCGGATCAGCGAGGCGATTGCCCACAAGGACAACTCCGGACTGCGTCGCCTGCTTGAGCAGAGCGAGCTGCCGCCGCCGCAGGTTGCCGAGGTCGAGGCGTTGCCGCGCCTGTTCGGCGGGGTCGAAGTGCTCGACCGGGCCGCCGAGGCGGTGAAAAACGAGCGTTCGCAAAAGGCTCTGACCAACCTGCGCCAGGTCCTTGATGTGCTCAAGGTCTACGGCCTCGAGCAATACGTCACCTTTGATCTCGGCGAGATGCAGGGGCTCGATTATCACACCGGCATCACCTTCCAGGGTTATATTCCCGGTTACGGCCAGGCGATCTGTGCCGGCGGCCGCTACGACCGACTGACCGCCGTTTATGGTTACCCGGTGCCGGCGACCGGTTTTACATTTAATTTGCTCAACCTGTTGTTCGCCCACGACCGCCAGCTCGATGATGTCGTCGGTGAGACGACCGACCTGCTGATCAGTCAGTCAGGCGAAGACAAGCAGCTGGCGCAGCGGATCGCCCGTGCGGTTCGGCAGCAGGGGCTGTCGGCGGCACGCGACATGGTCAGTCGCACCTTTGAGCAGAGTGTCGACTACGCAAGCAAGATGAACTTCCGTTACGTGATGACCGTCGCAGGGGAGAGCGAAGTCAAGCTCCACTCGATCGCGGACAGCTCGGAAAAGACGGTTTCGATCGAGGCAATATTTGCCGGAAATCTCGAGTTGTCATAACTCGTCAGGAGAGTTTTACATGTCAAATCTGGTTATTATCGGTGCCCAGTGGGGTGATGAAGGTAAGGGGAAAGTCGTCGATATCTACACCGAGTATTCCGACGACGTGGTCCGTTTCCAGGGCGGGAACAACGCCGGCCATACCCTGGTCGTCGGTGAGGAGAAGATCATCCTCCACCTGATCCCCTCCGGCATCCTGCATGAAGGGAAACGCTGCATTATCGGTAACGGTGTGGTACTCGACCCGAAGATCTTCCTGCAGGAGATCGAAGGGCTGAAGAAGCGCGGCTACCTCAAGGACGACAGCCAGCTGCTGGTCGACGGCAACGTCCACGTCATCATGCCGTACCACCGGGTGATCGATATCGCCCGCGAGAAAAAGTCGGGCGACAAGAAGATCGGTACCACCGGTCGCGGCATCGGCCCGGTTTACGAAGACAAGATCGGACGACGCGGCATCCGTATCAACGACCTGATCCGCCCTGACTCCTTCGCCCGCAAGGTCAAAGAGGTGCTGCCGGAGAAGAATTTCTTCATCGAAAAATACCTCGGCGAAGAGCCTCTTTCGGCCGACGCCATTATCGAGGAGTATTCCGCCTACGCCGAAGAGCTGTCCAAGTACGTCGGCTGTGCTTCGACCGAAATCAGCAAGAGTATCGATGCTGGCAAGAAGGTGCTGTTCGAAGGTGCCCAGGGTTCCTTGCTCGACATCGACCACGGTACCTATCCGTTCGTCACTTCCTCCTCCACCGTCGCCGGCGGCGTCTGCACCGGTAGCGGTATCGGCCCACGCTTCATCGACAAGGTGGTCGGCATCACCAAGGCCTACGTCACCCGCGTCGGCAGCGGCCCGTTCCCGACCGAGCTGGAAGACGAGATGGGCGAAGCCATCCGCAAGGCCGGCGCCGAGTTCGGTTCCACCACCGGCCGACCGCGCCGTACCGGCTGGTTCGACGCCGTCGCCCTGCGCGAGGCGGTGCGGGTCAACGGCCTGACCGGCCTCGCCATCACCAAGCTCGACGTGCTCAACGATATCGATATCATCAAGATCTGCACCGCCTACAAGTATCGCAACGAGATCCTTGAGACCTTCCCGCGAGACTTCGAAATTCTCAAAGAGTGCACCCCGGTCTACGAGGAAGTCGAAGGCTGGCAGACCGATATCTGCGACGCCAAGAGCATCGATGAACTGCCGGAAAAAGCCCGCGCCTACATCGACAAGATGTCAGAGGTTACCGGTTGTCCGATAGTACTCGTTTCGGTCGGTCCGCGGCGCGATCAGACGATTCATTTGAGCCACCCTTTTGACTGAAAAAAACCCGAAAAAAAGGGGTTGACTTCACGAGGGGGATTGAGTATAAAGTCAAGTCTTGCGTGCCGCTAGCTCAGTTGGTAGAGCATCTGACTTTTAATCAGATGGTCGTAGGTTCGATCCCTACGCGGCACACCATTTA
>PKTZ01000039.1 GCA_002868925.1 Desulfuromonas sp.
AGTTCATCCAATTCCAGGGCATAAAAGTAGACCGGGTAGCGGAAGCTGTGCTTTCGGGGAGCGAAGCGGGAGTGCATGACTTCCCCCTGGTAAATTCGTGAAGTCATAGCTCTACTCCGAAATGCTTGCCGACCTCGTTGCCGGCACGTACGGCATCTTCATGAAAACCGTATCCGAAATAACTGCCGCAAAAATAGGTCCTGTTTCGTCCGTTCAGCTTTGGCAGTGATTTCTGGGTCGCCATCGAATCAAAGGTATAGAGCGGGTGATGATAATCCATCTCCGCGATAACCTCTTCTGCATTGAAGGGGGTCTGGCGGTTCAAGGTGACGCAGTAATGCTGCGCGGTTTTCAGCCCTTGCAGTCGGTTCATGTAATAGGTTACAAAAACTGGGTTGTTCTCTTCTGCGAGGTTTTCCCGGGTGAAATTCCATGCAGCCCAGGCGTGCTTTTGCTGCGGTAACAGCGTGGTGTCGGTGTGCAGGACCGTCCGGTTAAGCTGGTATTGCCAGGGGGAGAGCAGTTCAGTTTCAAGCTCGTCCGCATCGCTCAACAGCTGAATTGCCTGGTTGGCATGGGTTGCAATCACGACATGATCAAATGCTCGGTTCGATCCATCCACAAACGTGAGCGCCACCCCGTCCTTCTCCCTTTTGATCGATGCCACCGGAGTGTTAAGGTGGATTGCCCCTTTAAAGCCCTTCATGAAAGATTTGACGTACGAAAAGCTGCCCCCCGTTACGGTCCGCCATTGCGGCCTGTTTCGGAATGACAGCAGCCCGTGGTTGCGAAAGAAATGCAGAAACGGCCCGACCGGAAAATCGTAAATTTTTATGGCAGGGGTCGACCAGATCGCAGCCGCCATCGGGACCAGGTAGTTCTCTGACATAAACCGGGAATAGTTGCCGGTCTTTAGATATTCGCCGAGCGTCATATCCGGCAGATCGCCTTTGTTAAGGTTTTCTCGAGCTTCTTTGCTGAAGCGTGCAATTTCAAACAGGAACTTGTAGAATTGCGGACTGAAAATATTGCTTTTTTGCGCAAAAAGACCATGCAGGTCGGTGCCGGCATAAACCAACCCTGAAGCCTGACAGTGAAATCCGAATGACATCTCCGAGATGCGGGTCTCAACCTCCAGATGTGAAAGGAATTTTTGAAAGAGGGGATACGTCGCATCATTCAAAACGATAAAGCCGGTATCGATACACGCTCCGGCATCCGTCCCTTCCGTGATCTCTATGGTATGGGTGTGCCCGCCCAGGTAATCGTTCGCTTCAAAGAGTGTAATGTCATGGTGTCGTTGCAATAAGAAAGCGGAAACGATCCCGGCGACACCACCGCCGATAATGGCAATCCGTTGCGGGCTCGAGTTGACGTTGGGGCTAGCCATTGAACACTCCTGACTTGGGAAACCACGGAAAAAAAGCGTTGGTGCGTGCTTTATATGCCTCGAATTCCGGATTGTCTTGATATTTAGCTTCGAGCATCGGGATGCCGGAGACCTTCAGTAACAGAAAGTCGATGGTAATCGGGCTGATAATGGCCCAGATCCCGAGCGGCGTGTTCAACGCAATCAGGAAGATTCCCCACCAGAGAACGGCTTCCCCGAAATAATTGGGATGTCTCGTGTAACGCCACAATCCATGCTGAATGATTTTCCCTTTGTTTGTGCTGTTCTTTTTGAAATGCAGCAACTGCCAATCACCGATCGCTTCGAAAAAGAATCCTAGGCACCAGATCCCTAACCCGGCCAAATCGAAAAGGGTTAATTCCTTTCCAGGGACATGGAAAACAAGTTGGACCGGTAACGCAACGATGAAAATAATCGCCCCTTGAAGCATGAAGATCTGCAGGAAACTCCTTAAGCGGAACGTCTCACCCCAGTCCTCCCGCCATTTTTTATAGCGGAAGTCTTCTCCCTCTCCACGCTTGCGCAGGAAAATATGAATAGCTAACCGGAGTCCCCAGATGATGATGAGGCTGGATATAAGGTTCTCGCGAAAATGTCCTGTTCCGAACAAAAGAATTGCCGTTACGGTGATCAAGCAAAAAGCCAGACCATAAGCGACATCGACAATACTGTTGTCCTCAATGAGCCATGCGTAAATGAAAACGAGGCACATAAAGATAAAGAGGAGGGCCATGCAGGTTACGAAAATGTTCATATAGTCTCTCGCATCTATATGAATAGTTGACTTGATTGATACGTTTAATACAGTGTAGCTGCAATCGTTAAACTTGCAATATTTACAAGTTCTTATTTGAATTGTCGTAATAGATCTGTCGCAATTGCAGGCCGCGATTTTTTCGATATCCTTTTCAGAAAGGATGAAAAGGTGCTGATATGAAACGTCTGATTGGACAGAGCATTAAATCGATTATGTTTATTGCCATTATGGTTCTGATCCCGTGTGTCTGTAATGCGGTCGAGATAAACGGAGTCAAATTTGAGAAAGAGGTTGTCGTAAAAGGCGTCGACCTGAAACTGAATGGAGTCTCGGTCTTGAAATGGGCAATGCTGTTCGATGTGTATGCCGGTGGTTTTTATCTGCCGGCGGAAGTCGATGGTCAGCAGTGGGAGTTCGATGTTCCGAAAAAACTGGAACTCTCCTATTTCCGTAAGATCGAAGCCGAGGGGTTTGCCAAGGCCTCAGACAAACTACTGCGTCAAAACCTGACACAGGCAGAATATCTGGAACTTTCCAAAAGGCTGAATACCTTTTATAGCTTGTTTCAGGATGTCGTTCCCGGAGATCGTTACAGTATTGTCTACATTCCGGAGTACGGGACGGAGTTGCGGTTGAACGATGAAGCATTGGGGCATGTTCCCGGTCATGATTTTGCGGTTGCCTATTTTGGGATCTGGTTAGGGGGACAGCCGATTAATGAAAAATTCAGGGATCAACTGCTGCAGGGAAATATCTGATCGATAACGTGATATTTGACGAAGGGTTAGTTTACACACAATGAAAATTCTGGTGACAGGCGCAAGCGGTTTTATCGGTAGCAGACTGTGGCCGGCACTGGTTGCTGCCGGATGCGATGTTCGCCTGATGTCACGCCGGAAAGAAGAGGCGGCGCCGCACGAGGTCGAGCTTGTTTATGGCGATCTTTCAAAGAAGGAGAGCCTGGCAACCGCCCTTAAGGGTGTCGATACTGTTTTTTACCTGGTCCATTCCCTCGATGCCAGCAAAGAGCAGTTCGATCGGGTCGATCGTGAACTGGCCGCCAATTTTGTCGCCGCCGCAAAAGATGCCGGAGTGCGTCGCGTCATCTACCTCTCCGGTCTGGGCGAGGCGAGGGGGGAGCAACCGCTTTCGTTACACCTTGAAAGCCGTAAGGAGATCGGGAGGATTCTTCAAAAAGGGGACTTCGCAACGACCATCCTGCGCGCCGCGATCATTATCGGTGCCGGCGGCGCCTCGTTCGAGACATTACGTTTCATCGTCAAGACGCAACCGGTGATCCCCGTCATTCCCGAACTCGATACGAAATGTCAGCCGATTGCGCTCGAGAATGTGATCGATTACCTGGTCGGCTGCGTTTTCGAGGAGCAGACGGCGGGGCACAGCTACGATATCGGCGGCCCCGAGGTTATGAGCTACCGCCAGATCCTCGAAGGGTTTGCCGAGGCGATCGGTGATGTCAATCTGTTCCTGCCGGTGCCGTACTATTCATCGAAGCTCGCATCGATGTTGATCGGTTCTCTTTCGACTTTGAAAAGCGATGTCGTCTTCGCGCTGCTGGAGGGGTTGGGTAACGAGGTCATTTGCCAGGAGAACTCCCTGCGCGAGTTGATTCCTTTGAAACTGATCCCGTATCGAAAAGCGGTGAACATTGCGATGAAAGAGAGCTCCAGGTAAAAACAAAAAAACTATTTTTTTAACGCAGAGACGCGAAGGCGCAGAGGGGAGCAATATCCTCATTGAAGGAAAGTTCAAAAATTGTGATGTTGAATATCTCCTCATTTATAGGTTTTTTTCACACTTCGCGCCATCGCGGCTTCGCGTGAGCAAATCAGATTTTGACGGTTTTTGGTTTTAACCCCAAACAGCTTCTTTCGTTTTTTTAGCTTGTCGACTTTCTCTGCGGCTCAGCGTCTCTGCGTTAAAAACAGATTGTGATTTCTTTGGTATCTTCCGGTAGAATGGTGCTATGCGAAACGACCCCCACAACCGCTCGATGCACGGCAGGAAGATCGGACTCAGCCTCTTCTTAGTCGCATTAATCGCGCTCGCCCTGATACCGCAATCGCGCAGTCTGCTGTTCGAACGGCACCTGTTCGCCGCGGTCGACGAGACCGCGACCGCTTATGTTGACCAGGGGCTGGTGCGGGCCGGTTCGGCCTTCGCCATCGCCCGGACCTTCAACGCCGTGGTCTCGGTGGTGCAGGAGAGCCAACTGCAGCTCGAACCGGGCGGGGTGGGGGTATCGCTCGCCCTCGGCGCGGCGCTCGATCCGGTCAACGACCTGGTCGAACGCTTCTCCTGGGTGATGCTGGTC
>PKTZ01000188.1 GCA_002868925.1 Desulfuromonas sp.
ATCCATCGGTATATCGTTTTTTCCGTGACGCTCAGGATACGGGCAGCGTCTTTTACGGAAAGGTTCATAAATCACTACTTTCTAATAAATAAGAACATGGAGTGACATTTTTGGACATTTCAGGAATTATCATGACTATAAAGCATCGGCCGTCTTTTTGACAAGCAATAATTCAAAAATGATTATTCGACAGGTAGAAACGAAAAAGAGGCCTGCTCGGAAGAGCAGGCCTCTTTGTTCTGATATCAAATCTGGACGTTGTTAACGCAGATTGTAGAAGACGTCCATTCCGCCGAAAATGGCGATTTCATCGAGCTCGTCTTCGATGCGGAGCAGCTGGTTGTACTTGCAGACCCGGTCGGTCCGGCAGAGGGAGCCGGTCTTGATCTGGCCGGCGTTAGTGGCAACGGCCAGGTCGGCGATGGTCGTATCCTCGGTCTCACCGCTGCGGTGCGAGACGACGGCGGTGTAGCCGGCCCGCTTGGCCATTTCGATCGCTTCGAGGGTCTCGGTCAGGGTGCCGATCTGGTTGACCTTGATCAGGATCGAGTTGGCGATCCCTTTTTCGATCCCTTCTTTGAGGATCTTGGTGTTGGTGACATAGAGGTCGTCACCGACCAGCTGGATTTTGTCGCCAAGTTTTTCGGTCAGCAGTTTCCAGCCGTCCCAGTCGTTCTCGGCCATGCCGTCCTCGATCGAGATGATCGGGTAGCGGTCGACCAGGTCGGCGTAGAAGTCGACCAGGTCGGCGGCGCTCTTTTCCGGCGTTTTCTCGTTTTCCAGGATGTATTTGCCATCCTTGTAGAGCTCGGAAGAGGCGACGTCGAGGGCGAGGACAACTTCTTCACCCGGCTTGTAGCCGGCCTGCTCGATCGCTTCCACGATGACCTGCAGCGCTTCTTCGTTGCTCTTGAGGTCGGGAGCGAAGCCGCCTTCATCGCCGACCGCGGTGTTGTACCCTTTGCCGCCAAGGACTTTTTTCAGGGCGTGGAAGATTTCGGCACCCATACGCAGCGCTTCCTTGAAGGAGTCGGCGCCGCAAGGCATGATCATGAATTCCTGGATGTCGACGTTGTTGTCGGCATGCTCACCGCCGTTTATGATGTTCATCATCGGCAGCGGCAACTCCTTGGCGTTGGTACCGCCGAGGTACTGGTAGAGCGGTAAACCGGAATCTTCGGCAGCCGCCTTGGCGCAGGCGAGGGAGACACCGAGCAGGGCGTTGGCGCCGAGGTTGCTCTTGAAGTCGGTTCCGTCGAGCTCAAGCAGCTTGCGATCGATGCCGGTCTGGTCGGATGCTTCCCAGCCGATCAGCGCTTCGGCGATCACTTCGTTGACGTTCTCGACCGCCTTGGTTACCCCTTTGCCGAGGTAACGGGACTTGTCGCCGTCACGCAGCTCGAGCGCTTCCCGCTCGCCGGTCGATGCACCGCTCGGTACAGCGGCCCGGCCCATCGCTCCGCTTTCGAGATAAACTTCAACTTCAACTGTCGGATTGCCGCGGGAATCGAGGATCTCCCTAGCGTAAATATCGATGATCTCGCTCATATAATCTCTCCTTGATGCAAAGAATTTAATGTGGCAAAGCGAACTATTTATAACATAGCGAACTGAAATTGGAAGCATTTTTACGGCCGGCCAGAATAGAAGAATTGCTTTTCCTCACGGGCAGTGGTATTTTTATCACCGTTTTTTTATCGAAGGATGCGTCTATTGACGAAGAAAAGCACGACCGGTGAATTTATTGCCGCCGATCAGCAGCTGGCAAATCTTCTCTTTGGTCGACAAAATAGTCATCTCAAGCTGATTGAACGTCATCTCGGAGTACGGATCGGATCCAAGGGGAATCGATTGATTCTGAAGGGCGATCAGCCCCAGGTGCAGCTTGCCGTCCGTCTCTGCGAGGAACTCTATTCCTTGCTGAAGGAGGGCTACCCCCTTTATCCTACCGACTTTGACTACGCCAGCCGGATTCTCAGCAGTGATTCGCGGACCAGCCTCAAGGATATCTTTCTGGACACGATCCTGATTTCGGCCCGTAACAAAGTGATTTCGCCCAAGAGCCTGGCCCAGAAATCCTATATCGATGCGATGCGCAGCTTCGATGTTGTGTTCGGCGTCGGTCCGGCCGGGACCGGCAAAACGTACCTGGCGATGGCGATGGCGGTCGCTTTTTTGAAGAAGAAGGAGGTCAGCCGGATTTTACTGGTCCGGCCGGCGGTTGAAGCCGGGGAGAAACTCGGGTACCTGCCTGGTGATATTGCCGAAAAGGTCAATCCTTATTTGCGACCGTTGCACGATGCCCTGTTCGATATGCTCGACTTCGACTCGGGCCAGGAGCTGATCCAGAAGGGGATCGTCGAGGTCGCACCACTCGCTTTCATGCGGGGGAGGACGCTCAACGACGCCTTCGTCATTCTCGACGAGGCACAGAACACGACGGTCGAGCAGATGAAGATGTTTCTCACCCGGCTCGGTTTCGGTAGCCGGGCGGTGATTACCGGTGATGTGACCCAGGTCGACCTGCCGGACGG
>PKTZ01000201.1 GCA_002868925.1 Desulfuromonas sp.
CCCGACCTTGAACGGCGCAACTACGACTCCGCGCCGCCGCAGCGCCGCCATCAGCCCGAGGGTGACGGTCGTCTTGCCGCTGCCGCTGGCCGGCGCGGCGATGATGAGAGGTTTAAGCATATTGTTAACAGCTAGAAGAGAGGAGACAGAATACAGTAGACAGAAAAGAACCTATTCCTTCTGACTTCTTTTCTCCTGACTTCTGTCTTCTTCTTTTTTGTCTTCTTCCCTTCTGACTTCTGTCTTCTTCCTCACCCATTCAGCAACCTCACCACCGAATTGCCGTCGGCGTAGTAATCGATGCTGTTGAGGCAGCCGAAGTCCTGCTCGATCGAAAACAGGCAGTTAAGCGGCGCGCCGATGGCGTCGAGAAGAATCACCCGGTTAACGCCGCCGTGGGCGACGATGATAATGTCCTCGCCACGGTGTTTTTCAACCAGCCGCTCGATTACCGGCCGCACCCGGGCAGCCAGATTAGTCAAACTCTCGCCCTCCGGCATCGGCACGTTGACAATATCATCGAGCCTAGCCTGCCACTGTTCCGGGTACTGCTTTTTGATCTCGTCCCAGGTCAGCCGTTCCCACTTGCCGGCGTCGAGCTCGCGCAAATCCTTCTCCGGAATCGGTTCGAGCCCGTAACCGGCGGCCAGCAACTTCGCCCCCTCAACACAGCGGCCGAGATCACTGCAGTAGACGGCGCTCACCGGCAGCCGTTCCATGCGCAGCTGGAGCATGCCGATCTGCGCCCCGCCTTTTGCGGTCAAGGCGACGTCGGCCTGGCCGTTGTAGCGCTTCTGTTCGTGCCCTTCAACTTCGCCGTGGCGTACCAGGTGGATCCGGGTCTTTTCCATCATCACTCCGATCTTTACGGTTTAGTAGATTGCCAGGATAAACAACAGGCTCAGCACCTCGAGCAGTTCGGTCGCCGCGCCGAGTACGTCGCCGGTCACCCCGCCGAGCCGTCTTTCGAAATAACGGAGCAGCACCATCGCCACCAGTCCGAGCAGGAAGACCAGAAAGACCCCCTTCAGCCCGAACAGCACGACCGCCGCTGCGATCAGGGTGCCGGTAGCGATCATCACCTCGCGCTCGCCGACATTCTCGACAAAGGCGCTACCGGTCCCCCCTTCCGGACGGACGTAGGGACTGTAGCTGGCCAGAATCACCTGTATCCAGCGGCCGGCCGCCGGCATCATGATCAACGCTTCCGACTTGAGTCCGGCGTCAACATTGTAGAGCGACAGGTACTTGAGCAGCAGCACCATGACCAGGCCGACGACACCGATCGCCCCGACCCGACTGTCCTTCATGATGGTCAGCACCGACTTGCGGTCCTTGCCGCCGGCCAGGCCGTCGATCAGGTCGGCGATACCGTCGAGGTGCAGGGCGCCGGTCGCCAGGATCAGGCAGAGGATGAGCAGGCAATCGAGAACCGGGCGCGGGATCAGGCTGTCGAGAAACCAGTTGAGCACCACCAGTCCGAGCCCGAGCACCAGCCCGACCGCCGGGAAGAAACCCATGCTGCGAGCCAGGCGCGGCGTATCGATCTCGACCCGGTCGGCGACCGGGAAGATGGTCAGGAACGCCATCGCCGATTTAAAATCATCCCATTCGCGGTTCATAAATTTCGATTTCCTTTATGCTGGTGAATCAAAAACTCAAAAACGGTCTCACGCAAAGCCGCTAAGACGCAAAGAAAAGCAAAACGATGTAAATGTGAAGGTCAAACTCTTACAACAAGACAATAAATATGGTTTTGTTTTAACCCCTTAATAAAAAGGTTTTAAGGATATGACCTTCTTGGCGCCTTTGCGTCTTGAGTGAGCTATAGCGAACGGGCGTGAAAAATTCTTTTAAGAATCAGCCTTTCTTCGTGCCCTTCGTCTCTTCGTGGTCATGATAGTTTAGCTCATCAGTCCCCGGCTTCCGAAACTCCTACTTCATCGAACGTCGCAATTTCTCTATAGCCGCGCAACGCCGCTTCGATCAGGGTCATCGCCAGGGCGGCGCCGGTCCCTTCGCCGAGCCGCATCTGCAGATCGAGGATCGGCTTCTGCCCGATCCGCTCTAGCATGTGGGCGTGGCCGATCTCGACCGACTGGTGGGCGGCGAAAATATAATCGCGCACGTTCGGGTGCAGCTCCGAGGCGATCAACGCCCCGGCGGTCGAGATGAAGCCGTCGACCACCACCGGAATGCCGACTGCAGCGCAGCCGAGCACCAGTCCGGCGATTCCGCCGATCTCGAAGCCGCCGACCTTGGCCAGCACGTCGACCGGGTCATTCGGGTCGGGATTATTGACCTCCATCCCTTTTTCAATCACCGCTACCTTGCGCTGCAACGCCGCATCGTCGATGCCGGTGCCGCGGTGGGTCACATCCTTGACCGGCAGGCCGCTAAAGGCGGCAACAATCGCCGCCGACGGAGTGGTGTTGCCGATCCCCATGTCGCCGGTGCCGACCAGGTCGAAATCCTTCTCGCGGCTTTGCACCGCCAGCTCGATACCGGCCTCGAGGCAACGTACCGCCTCCTCGCGGCTCATCGCCGGTCCCTTGCAGAAGTTGGCGGTGCCGTGGCCGATCTTGCGATCAATTAGGCCATCTAGCTTTTCGAAGTCGTGGTCGACCCCCATATCGACCACCGTCAGCTTGGCACCGGCGTGCCGGGCCAGGGCGTTGACGGCAGCACCACCGTTTAGAAAATTACAAACCATTTGCGGCGTCACTTCGCGGGGAAAGGCACTCACCCCCTCCTCGGTTACACCGTGATCGCCGGCAAAGGTGAAGATCGCCTTGTTGCGCACCGACTTGCGCCCGGTGATGGCGACGAAACGACGGCCGAACTCCTCGAGGCGACCGAGGGAGCCTTGCGGCTTGGCTTGGCGATCGATCCGGGCCTGCGCCGCGTCGAGCGCTTCCTGGGTAACCGGTTGAATCTGTTCAAGAGCTTCATTCAACTTCATCTGCAACGTGACTCCTTCAAAGTAGATTGCATTCTACTTGGTTGAACATAGAAAAGTCGTGAGGTCGCGGCCTCACATTCCACCCCGCCCCGACCGTTTGGATGGGGACACTTCCCTGAACTTCGGGAAGTGTCCCCCGGGTTCAGAGTCGCTCCGCCACAGGGCGAAAAGCAAAACCGAAATCAAAATCAATACTGCCGAAACCACCAGCACCGTTGATCGGCGCAGCCCACTTCAAGCTGGAGAGCCACGAAGACGAAACCTTCGAGACTGGCAGTCCCAGTGAAAAGCGGTAACGTCACCCGCGAATGCAGTGCCCGCCGCCAGGCGCATGCTTTCTTTTGCTTCGTTTTCTTTGTCACGCTGACAAAGAAAATGACGTCGGATGTCGGGCCGGGACCCGACGGTTTTTCTTAATGGGGACACCTCCCTTTGGGAAGTGTCCCCGAAGAGACAACCCCTTATTTCAACTGCAACGGCAACCC
>PKTZ01000078.1 GCA_002868925.1 Desulfuromonas sp.
AAGGGATATCTTCACCGCGCAGGCGGATAGCGGCGGTGGTGGGAACCTTGGTACCGGCCTTGTCGACCACAACATCGTCGACCAGAACCGAACCGGCCAGAATCAGCGCCCGCGCCCGTTCCCGGGAGGCGACCAACCCTTTTTCAACGAGTATCTTGTCGAGTCGTTCTTTAGGCACAAAACCTCTATAGATTTGATCTGTAAAAAAATCAGGTGCGAAGATGCAGGGTCAAAACCGCCTTCCGGGAGATCCGATCACGGCGTGTCCTGGTAGAACCCCTTCTTACTTTCGAGTTCACGGGCATAACGGGCCAGCAGTACGCGCCGGGTCAGCATAAAGAGAATCCGGCTCGAATCATCGGCATCGACCACCGGGATCTCCTCCAGGCCGCGGCTCGACATAAGCTGCAGGGTCGTATTCATCGGATCGCGTGGCGTGACGGTAATCACCTTCGAAGTCGCGATATCCTTGGCGCAGACTAGTCCCGGCGGGATCTCCTCGTCGAGGATCCTCCGGATATCGTTGACCGAAAAGATACCGGTCAGATCCCCTTCTCCGTCGACCACCGGATAATAGGCACCCTCGGCCACGGCGATCCGGGTCAGGATATCGGAAAGGGATACATGCTCCTCGATAATCAGCGGCTTGTGCCCCTGCTCTGCCAGGTCGCCGACAGTAACCCCCTCCAGGACATCAACGACGAAATCGCCGCGGTGAGCCGGTGATTCGGCACGATTCGCCACCTGGTTTTCGTAGATCGAGTTCCTGTGATAGACGATCATCGAAATGACGCAGACCAGCATTAAAGGCGCCAGCAGACCGTAATTACCGGTCAGTTCGCTGACCATGATCAGGGTCGCAATCGGTGTATTGGAGACACCGGCGAAGAACCCGGCCATACCGACCAGGACATAGGCCCGCGGGTCGGCGACCATCGCCGGAAAGAACATCTCGCAAGTAGCCCCGAAGGCACCACCGAGCAAGGCACCGATGACCAGGCTCGGGGCGAAGACGCCACCCGAACCTCCCGAGGGGATAGTCAAACTGGTCGCGAGGATCTTGGCCAGGGCGATAACCAGCATCACCCAGAGCGCGACCTTGCCGTAGAGGGCGGCCTGTACCCAACCATAGCCGGAACCGAGCACCTGCGGCACAAAATAAGCAAGCACCCCGAGTCCGAGGCCACCGATGGCCGGCCGGAGACCGGGGCGGATCGACATCGCTGCAAACAGGTCGCGCATGCGATAAAAGAACTTGACGTATACGATCCCGAGCAGAGCGCAGAAGACGCCGAGGAACAGATAAAGAATGAGTTCGCGTGGCTGTTCAAAAGCGAAATGGGGTGTTTCGAGCAGCGGTTCCCAGCCGGTTGCAGCTCCGAAAACCGAATAGGCGACGATAGAGGCGATAATCGAAGGGATCAGCGCCTCGTGTTCGAAATCGGTCTCAAGATAAAGGACCTCGACCGCGAACAGCGCTCCGCCCAGCGGCGCCCGGAAGGTCGCACCGACCCCGGCGGCGATGCCGGCGAGCAGCAAAATACGCCGATCGGACGAAGAGAGGCCGAGCTTGGTCCCGATCAACGAACCGACCCCGGCCCCGATCTGGGCGATCGGACCCTCGCGGCCGGCCGAACCGCCGGTACCGATCGTTGCCACCGAAGCGAGCGCCTTGATCCACGGCACCCTGCCCCGGATATGCCCGCCCTTGTTATGGAAGGAATCGATCGCGGCGTCGGTCCCGTGCCCCTCCGCTTCGGGAGCGAAGGTATAGACAAGGTAGCCGGAAACAAGTCCGCCGAGCGCCGGCAGCAAAAACAGCAGCCAACGGTGGTTCATCTCAAGACTGTCAATAAAGGGGATAGCGTCGACCGAACCGCCGCCGTGGGCGGCGGGCGGGTGATAGCTCGCCAGACCACCGAGCAGCAGGCTGTCGACACCATTTGCTGCCCAGTAGAACGCTATCGCCCCGAGCCCCCCGACCAGACCGACAACCGCGCTGAGCAACAGATAACGACTCTTGGCGTGATTGGCAAGTTCGACGAAGATATTCGGAACGTATTTTCTGGCGTTCAAGTCACAACCTGCTTTTCTGAAGGGATTTCGAACGTTTACCCACTAAACCTATTCAACTACGCAGATCGTGTCAAGCAGAGTTTTCAGGGAAATTAAAAAATGGGATTCAATAACCGGATCGGCCGTAAGTCGGCGACAATGAAGGTTTATCCCGTCAGCTGACTCTCCGTCATGGCGTCCTGCACCGATGCCGCAATCAGGTGCCACAGATCGTTGCGAAACCGCTCTCCCATCTCGACGAACTTCAGCCCGATATCGAGTGTCGGCCTTGAACTATCGTCACCATCGGCGACCCAGGCTACCATCGCCTGCTGCGAAAGTTTTTGGGAAGATTTGCCCGGCATCTCCATTTCAAGTTGAACGACTTCACCAACCGGAGGTTGAAAGTAGGCGTCTTCGATCTCAACACAGGCGCCGACCATGCTCAGGTTGACCAGCCAGCCGTACTGCTCCTTGTCACTGAAGACGAACCGGACCGGCACCGTCAAGGAGAATTGAAGCCGGTAGTTATCCCGGGCACCGGCCATCAGCTCTTCAAGGGTCTCGATGAAATCGTCGGCACCCTTCTTATTAAGCCTGCCTTTCCCGGAATTCTCCTCCATCATGTTCCGTTCTTCCCGGATATCGGTGAGCAGTTTACGGTACCGGTGGAAGCGCTGAAGCATGTCATCACGATTGATCGTCATGCCGCGAGCCGAGATCAGGACATTGCGCACCGGCACACCGGAGTGACAGTGCTGGCAGAAAATTTCATCGAGCTCGGCCAGAAGAGATGAGGTGATCTGCTTATGGCAATTGGGACAGTTCATCTTCAGCATAATCGACACCTCCTGCCGATGAAACAAAGGAGCAATGCGACAATCCAACAGTTAAAATTTAACGTATATTTCTAAGATAGCAAAAGTTGGATTGATAAAAAGCGGAAGACTTTTCAGCTCTCGAGTGGGAGTGTCACGTCGACCTCGCGACCGGAGGTCAGTTGTTGCAGGTTCTGATAATCGATCGGGACCGCCGAAAAACGGTTGCCTCCGGCCGGGTAGATGGTGGGAAACCGCTGCAGTGACAGGTCGAGTAGAACCGGCAATTCATCCGGCATCAAAAACGGGCAGACCCCGCCAGGAGGATACCCGGTCAACTGCAGCACCTGCTCCGGAGTCGGCATCGTCACCTTGCCGCTCAGCCCGGCCGCTTTTTTCAGCAGGGAGCTGTTAACCTTCCGGTCGCCGCAGGCAACTACCAGCAGTGGCGATTTACCGATCAGCAGCAGAATGCTTTTGGCGATCTCGGCCGGATCGCACCCGACCGCGGCCGCCGCCGTTTCGACGGTCGGCGTCGGCACTTCGAACTCGAGGACCTCGAGACCGTGCTGCGCAAGAAAGCTTTTGACTTGCTCAATCCCTGCCATTCGTGCCTCACCCCTTCCCCGCCCTGATCAACTTACGCCAGGTCTCTTCAATCTGTCCCGGATCGATACCGGTGCTGTCGAGCAGCTGCCCCCAGGTCGATTGCCCCCCCGCGACCGATTCATAGAGATCGAGTGGATTCTCTGCGAGTAACAGTGAGAGAAATAGCGCCATCACCTGTTCCTTGCGTTTGAGCTGTTTTTCCGATAAGGACGCGAGAAGTGTGGCATCGATATCGACCTGCGAGATCATCACCGAGCGGAAGGCGCCATCGGCCAGGGACTCCAGCGAGGGGCCGTCCTTCATCGCCATCACGAACGGAGCATCGAACTTGTCGGCTGATTTAACCAACAACGCAGACAGTCCGGTCATCCCACCATCCATCCAGGCCGACAGTGCATCCTCGATTTCGATGCCGGAACGATCTGAGACGTAATAGGCGACCCAAAGCAGGTCGGCATCAGCGCCACCCATTTTGGCCTGAACGATGCTCCGCTTGGAAACCGACAGCGCCGCAGCGATTAACGAATTTTGCACGGTCGCCAGAAAATACGGATCGGCCGCCTCCGGCCGGGATGGGTCGAAGCTGCGGTCCTGGAAGCAGTGACAACTGACGGCAAAGGAGTTTGTAACTGTCGTCAGGACAAATAAGACTATCGCGACTAGAATTATCGAATATCGACGCATGGCCTCCACCAACAAAAAATCCCCCGACGATTACGTCGGGGGATGATCTGACTGGAGCGGGACACGAGATTCGAACTCGCGACTTCAACCTTGGCAAGGTTGCACTCTACCACTGAGTTAGTCCCGCTTATTCGGTTGCTCCCGAGCGGAGCGGACATATAAATAGCAAAAGCTTCTGAGCAAGTCAACAGAAAACTCATGAAAAAGTTCAGGCTTTTTTCTCCTTGAAAAGACGCGTAAATTTAACCAGATACTCAATCCCGGACCAGATGGTCAACACGAATGCAATATAGAAGTAGAAGATCCCCATATTGTGCATGTTGACGTGAAAAATTTCCCATTCCAGACCGAAAAACCAATAGTAATCGTAATGCAGCAGCAGACCGGGGATAGCGACCATCTGGAAGATCGTCTTGTACTTGCCGAGATCGCTGGCATCGATGACGATCCCTTCTGACGAGGCAATCGAGCGCAGGCCAGTTATCACCATCTCACGGGCCAGGATCAAAAATACCATCCAGGCCGGAACCCGGCCGCCGGGAATCAGCATGATCAGGGCCGCCATCACGATCAACTTATCGGCGATCGGGTCGAGGAATTTGCCGAGCACCGACACGACGTCCCACTTGCGGGCGAGCCAGCCATCGAAGGCATCGGTCACCGCCGCCGCACCGAACAGCGCCGCCGACCAGACACTGGCAGCCTTGCTTTCATAAAAGAGCAGAACAACAAAGATCGGAACCACCGCGATGCGGGCGAAGGTCAGAAGGTTCGGGAGATTGAAGGTCCCTTCACGAAGGTTCATAAAACAGTTTCTCCGCTGCGCCGGTAGAGGTTGAGGTAACGCTTGACCTTGTCGACATAACGGATGGTCTCGTTGTAAGGTGGTATCCCACCATAGGAGCGAACGGCGGTCGGGCCGGCGTTGTAGGCCGCGAGCGCCAAGTCGAGATCGCCTTTGAATTGGTCAAGCATCATCCGCAGGTAGCGGCTGCCGCCGCGGATATTCTCTTCCGGATCGAGCGGGTCGCGCACGTCGAGCATCTGCGCCGTCGTCGGGATTAACTGCATCATGCCGAGCGCCCCCTTGCGTGAGACGGCATAAGGATTGAAATCGCTTTCGACCTTTATCACCGCCTGTACCAGCGCTTCTTCAAGCCGGTAGAAATTTGCGTAGCGCTCGATGTAGTCCTTTACCGTGACCCGGTCGCCACCCTCTGTCTGATAGAGACGGAAATCACCGGTCGTCGGCGTGTTGGTGAAATGGATGACCCCGTTGGCATCGACGTACTTGTAGATATCGGCCAGGCCGGAGGCCGGCAGCAACAGTATAATAGCGATCAGTAATGTCGAAACTCTGAGGTTCATGCTCTCCTACCAACATCGAAAAACAGGATTATTCAGGCACACCGGAATATATTATCCGATCTTCACCGACATTTCAACCAGTTACGCCGGTTCCACTTGACAGGGCCTGAGCACGGGACAATAATAACTTTTTCGGCCCGACACAGAACCGCTAACCGTTCCACCACAACCCGAAAGCGACTATGAAGCAGACATCCGATTTCCTGGTCATCGGCAGCGGCATCGCCGGCCTCTCATACGCCCTGAAAGTCGCAGCGCACGGTACCGTCTCGATCGTCACCAAACGCGAGGTATCCGAGACTGCGACCAATCTCGCCCAGGGGGGCATCGCCTCGGTTTTTTCCGAAGAGGACAGCTTCGAAGCACACGTCGAGGACACGATGAAGGCCGGAGCCTGGCTCTCAGACACCGGGATCGTGAAGATGGTGGTCGAGAGCGGTCCGCAGGCGATCACCGACCTGATCGACTGGGGCGTCAAGTTTTCCCGCAACGAGGCCAACGAATACGACCTCACCCGCGAAGGCGGCCACAGCCAGCGCCGGATCCTGCATGCCAAGGACATGACCGGCCAGGAGATCGAGCGGGCCCTGGTCGCTGCCGCCGAGAAACATCCCAACATCACCTTTTACGAGCACCATATCGCGGTCGACCTGATCACCGAGGCCAAGATCAAGCATCGCCGGGTCAAGCCGGACCGTTGTCTCGGTGCTTACGTCCTCGATATCGAGAACAAAGAAGTCATCACCTTCGGCGCCCGTATCACCGTGCTCGCTACCGGCGGTGCCGGCAAGGTCTATCTCTACACCTGCAACCCGGACGTCGCCACCGGCGACGGCGTCGCCATGGCTTACCGGGCCGGCGCCACCGTCGCCAATATGGAGTTTATGCAGTTCCACCCAACCACCCTCTACCATCCGCTCGCCAAATCATTTCTGATCTCGGAAGCGGTGCGGGGTGAAGGGGCGATCCTCAAGCGGAGCGACGGCACTCCGTTCATGGCGCAGTACCATGAACTGAAAGATCTTGCGCCGCGCGATATCGTTGCCCGGGCGATCGACAACGAAATGAAGATACGTGGTGACGACTGCGTCTTTCTCGATATCACCAACAAGGACGCCGCCTACATTAAGGATCGCTTCCCCAATATTTACGAAACCTGCCTCGGCTACGGCATTGACATTACCCGCGAACCGATCCCGGTCGTTCCAGCCGCACATTACCTCTGCGGAGGTGTTGCTGTCGACAGCTGGGGCCAGAGCGATATCGAAAACCTGTTCGCCATCGGGGAGACCTCCTGCACCGGCCTGCACGGCGCCAACCGATTGGCCAGCAACAGCCTGCTCGAGGGCGTCGTCTACGGCGACCGGGCGGCACAGAAGAGTCTGGAGTTGATCACCGACAAGCAATCCCCCTTCCCGCCTATTGAGCCGTGGGACTCCGGCAACGCCACCGACAGCGACGAAGAGGTCGTGGTTGCCCACAACTGGGACGAGATCCGGCGATGCATGTGGAACTACGTCGGCATCGTCCGCTCCAATAAGCGACTGGTCCGCGCCCTGCGCCGCATCCAGATGATCCAGGAGGAGATCGCCGACTACTACTGGGACTTCACCGTCACCTCCGACCTGGTCGAACTGCGTAATATCGCCACCGTCGCCGAAATGATTGTCCGCTGCGCCCTCGAGCGCAAAGAGAGCCGCGGTCTCCACTACACTATCGACTATCCGGAGACCGACAACATCCATTGGAAGAAGAGCACCACCGTCTGTAAAGTTTTTTAACGGGAGAGAAGTTTTGGATATTTCCGATCTGCGTGTAGAAATCGACCGCCTTGACCGCGAGCTGCTGCGCATCTTCAACGAACGCGCCGCCCTGGCCCTTAAGATCGGCGAGGTCAAGAAGGAACTCGACCTGCCGGTCTATGATCCGAGCCGGGAAAAGCGCATCTTCGACGCGATGACCGCCGATAATCCGGGACCGCTGGAGAATGACGCTATCGTCCGCCTGTTCGAACGCGTCATCGACGAATCACGCAGCCTTGAGCGTATCCGCACGAAAGGGAAATAACAATGCTGATTGTAATGAAAAAAGGGGCCAACGAGGAGCAGTTGCAGCAGGTCAAACAGTACCTGGTCGACAAGGACTTGGACTTTCACCAGTCGACCGGTGCCAACCGGACCATCCTCGGTGTTATCGGCGATACCGACCTGATCACACCGGAGGAATTGAAAGAACTCCCGGGGGTACTCGAGGTGTTCAAGATACCGAAAGAAGATTGACAGTATTCATACTTAAAAGGGGCTGCCAAACAGCCCCTTTTTTATTTTTCGCCAACATAAAAATCATGAGTTGTTGCTAAAAGAAGCAACCAAGATATCGACCGCAAGGTCGATATAGGTGTCCGGATTCAACGTCGGTCCAAGCAGCTTGACCTGACCCGCCCGCTGCGCCAGGCGCTCGTCGAAAACGGCATCGGGGCAACTTTCTCGGATTTTTGTTACGAACATGTTGAAGTTCATCTCGCGCGATGGCTTCATCTCGCCACCGAACCCTTCATAACTCATACTCTCCTGTCCGCACAAAACCCGCGCGCCATTATTGGCACAAAGGTAGAGCATCCGCTCCCGATCATCCGTGGTAATCGTCTCCTTACGGGTCACCTTCTTGGTCATCGGGATTCCCCCGGTCATCAGGGTCTTGCCGACACTCAACTTCTTCTCGGTTACGGTGTTGGTCTCGGTCTGGACCATTGAACGCAAGGATGGAAGTATCAACCTGATTTTAGGGTATGGGATTGAGACGTTACGCCCCCCCTGATCAGTAAAGCGGATTTCGTCAGAACCGAAGACAAAACTTTTCACGAAAAAAACCGGACGTTTTGTCTGTGCCGTCTCGACATCGACGATGAAGGCCTCAAAGCCACCATCACGGAGCTTATGTAAAAAGGTTTCTGCCTGAAGATCATCCGCCTGGGTAGAAACTACGACCGGCCCCTGGCAGACCAACCGCTGGCGAGCATCGAAAGCGGTCACGCCGAGTGCTTCGGCAAGGGTTTGCACCTGCTCCTGGGTCACTTCTTCGGTATGATCGACAACGACGACCTTCATAAAACCTCCTCATCCGCCACAAAGCTGATACAGCATTGGGTGGCAAACACTGTAGCAGAATGACTTTAGAAAGTGAAACCCGGTCTTATTACGAATGATACGCATAATGCTTGAGCCGGAGCGCCACTTGTAATAAAATCGCCCACCATTCAAGAACAGACAAAGGAGCCAATTAAGTATATGAGCGTTGACGACAAGAAAATCATCTACAGCATGATGAAGGTTTCGAAGAACTACGATAAGAAGCCGGTCATCAAGGACATCTCCCTCTCCTACTTCTACGGCGCCAAGATCGGCGTGCTCGGCCTCAATGGCGCCGGCAAGTCGTCACTGCTGCGGATCATGGCCGGAGTCGACAAGGAGTTCAACGGCGAGGCGGTCCTCTCCCCCGGATACTCGGTCGGCTACCTCGAGCAGGAACCACTGCTCAACGAGGAGCGTACCGTTCTGGAAGTGGTTCAAGAAGGGGCCCAGGAGACGGTCGACCTACTCAAGGAGTTCGAGGAGATCAACAACTCCTTCGCCGACCCGGACGCCGACATGGACAAGCTGATCGAGCGCCAGGCGGTGGTTCAGGAGAAACTCGACCACCTCGACGCCTGGGATCTCGATTCACGCCTCGAACAGGCAATGGACGCCCTGCGCTGCCCGCCGGGCGATACTCCGGTCAAGGTTCTCTCCGGTGGCGAAAAGCGTCGGGTCGCGCTCTGCCGGCTTCTACTGCAGAAACCGGACATCCTGCTGCTCGACGAACCGACCAACCACCTCGACGCCGAGACCGTCGCCTGGCTGGAGCAGCATCTGCAACGCTACGAAGGAACGATCATCGCCGTCACCCACGATCGCTACTTCCTCGACAACGTCGCCGGCTGGATTCTCGAACTCGACCGCGGCCACGGTATCCCGTGGAAAGGTAACTACTCCTCCTGGCTCGAGCAGAAGCAGGAGCGGCTGCGCAAGGAGGAGAAAGCGGAAGGCGCCCGTCAGAAAACGCTGCAACGTGAGCTCGAGTGGATCAAGATGTCACCGAAGGGCCGCCATGCCAAGGGACAGGCCCGGATCAAGGCCTACGAACAGCTGATGAACCAGGAGAGTGAAAAGCAGGCCAAAGACCTCGAACTCTACATCCCGCCCGGCCCGCGCCTCGGCAATGTCGTTATCGAGGCGCATCAAGTGAGCAAGGCCTACGGTGACAAGCTGCTCTACGACAACCTCGAGTTCAACCTGCCGCCGGGCGGTATCGTCGGCATCATAGGCCCGAACGGCGCCGGTAAAACCACCCTGTTCCGGATGATCACCGGCGAGGAGCAAGCTGACGCGGGTGAATTCAAACTCGGTGACACGGTCCAGCTCGCCTATGTCGATCAGAGCCGCGAACTCGACGCGGAGAAAACGATCTTCGAAGAGGTCACCGGCGGCTCCGACCAAATCGAACTCGGCAACCAGGTCGTCAATGCCCGCGGCTACGTCGCCCGTTTCAATTTCTCCGGCTCTGACCAGCAAAAGAAGGTCGGCATGCTCTCCGGCGGCGAGCGCAACCGGGTGCATCTGGCCAAGATGCTCAGGGAAGAAGCGAACGTTATTCTGCTTGACGAGCCGACCAACGACCTCGACGTCAACACCATGCGCGCCCTGGAAGAAGCCTTGGAAAACTTCGCCGGCTGCGCCGTCGTCATCAGCCATGACCGCTGGTTTCTCGACCGGATCGCGACCCACATCCTCGCCTTCGAGGGGGACAGCACGGCGACCTTCTTCGAAGGGAACTGGAGCGAGTACGAGGAGGATCGCAAGAAAAGGCTCGGCGCTGCCGCCGACCAACCGCATCGGATCAAGTACCGGCAGTTGACAAGATAGAAAACAGGTTCGAGGTACAAGGTTAAAGGTACAAGGTTAAAGGGAAAAGGTTAAAGAGAAAAGGTTAAATCCAATAAAAACGGGGACAGAATTGAATTCTGTCCCCGTTTTACCTTCTATATTCTGACTTCTGACTTCTTATATTTTATTTTTTAACCTTTCCCCTTTAACCTCGCGCCTTCTTTGCCTTTACCCCACCACCTCTTCCTTGGTGAAAACCGGCTTCAGCACCTGGCCAGCCTCGGTGATATTCTCCTGGGCACCCTCCTGGCGATCGACCAGGGTAACAATGCCGAGCACTTCCAGCCCTTCTTCCTGGGCACGCTCAACCGCCTTCATCGACGAACCGCCGGTGGTGGTCACGTCCTCGACAATAACGACCCGTGAACCGGGCTTGAGGTTCTTGCGACCTTCGAGCCATTGACCGGTACCGTGCCCCTTCGGTTCCTTGCGGATGATGAAAGCGTGTACCGACTCGCCATCGAGAGCGGCGGCGATCGAGGTCGCGGTAGCGATCGGGTCGGCACCGAGGGTCAGGCCGCCGACACCGTCTATCGGGCCGTCGAAACTCTTAACCACGTCCCAGAAGGCTTTACCGACCAGCAGGCCACCTTTGGCGTGCAGGGTCGTCTGTTTGCCGTCAAAATAAAAATTACTCTTGCGGCCGGAAGCGAGGGTGACCTCACGCTCCTCGTAGGACAGCTCGCGGATTATATCCATCAACTCTTTACGTTCTTCTGCAGTCATTACTCTCTCCTTCGAAAAAACATGAAATATGATTCAATAACTTACTGGAATATGGTTTAAAAAAGCCCGAGCTGGCTGTCGGCCTTCAACCGCGGAAAGCGGACCGGATAATCGCCGGTGAAGCAGGCATCGCAGAAGCCGCAGGCTGCTTCATCCCGCGACAGCCCGGCGGCTTCGCGCAGACCTTCCGGGGTCAGGTAGCCGAGCGAATTAGCGGTGATGTAGCGAGCTATCTCGTCGACATTGTGGGACGAGGCGATCAACTCCTTGCGGGTCGGAGTATCGATACCGTAGAAACAGGGGAACGCAGTCGGCGGGCTGGAGATCCGCATATGGACCTCTTTGGCGCCGGCGTTACGGACCATCTTGACGATCTTACGCGAGGTCGTACCGCGCACGATCGAGTCATCGACCACAACCACCCTCTTCCCCTCGATCACGTCGCGCACCGGGTTGAGTTTGATCTTGACCCCGAAGTGACGGATCGACTGTGCCGGCTCGATAAAGGTTCGACCGACGTAATGGTTGCGGATCAGGCCGAGCTGAAACGGGATTCCCGATTCCTCGGCATAACCGATCGCCGCCGGCATACCTGAATCTGGGACCGCCATGACCACATCGGCATCGACCGCATGTTCACGCGCCAGCTGCCGCCCGAACTCCTTGCGCACCTTGTAGACCTGCTCGCCGAAGATAGTGCTGTCGGGGCGGGCGAAATAGATGTATTCGAAGATACAGGGGGACGGCTCGACCTTGTCGAACGGCTTGAACGATTTCATACCGTGCTTGTCGATCACGACCATCTCACCCGGCTCGATCTCGCGGATGAATTCGGCCTCGATCAGGTCAAAAGCACAGGTTTCGGAAGCGATAACGTAAGCACCGTCGAGACGACCGAGACAGAGCGGCCGGAAACCGTTCGGATCACGGGCGGCGACGAGGCGGGTTTCGGTCAGGAAAACCAGACTGTAGGCTCCCTTGACCTGTTTGAGCGCCTCGACCACCCGGTCCGCCAGCGAATCGGCCTGCGAGCGCGCGAGCAGGTGAATTATGCACTCGGTATCGGCGACGGTCGAGAAGATCGAACCGCTCTGTTCCAGCTCGTTCCGCCGTTCGCGGGCGTTGACCAGGTTGCCGTTGTGGGCGACGGCGATACTGCCACGATGGTAATCAACCAGGATCGGCTGGCAGTTCTTGACGTCGGTGCCGCCGGTGGTCGAGTAGCGAACATGCCCTATTGAAGCTTTACCCGGCAGGTTCTCGAAAACAGCGTCGTCCTTGAAGACATCGGAGACCAGCCCGTAAGCGCGGTGCGAACGTAGTTTATTGCCGTCGGAGGCGACGATACCGCAGCTCTCCTGGCCGCGGTGCTGCAGGGCATAAAGCCCGAGATAAGTCAGGTTGGCCGCTTCCGGGTGTCCGAAAATCCCGAAAACACCACACTCATCCTTTAACTTGTCGTACATTCCGTTGGAACTCCTTGCCGGCAGGCTTGCCGGTGATTAGTTGAGGTAATATGCAAATATTAACATAGCCCGTTAAAAAAAAGGTACCCCCCTAAAGCAGCTCTTTGCGAATAAAATCTACACCGTTTTTGTAGAGCCAGAGCCCCATCCCCTCTTCCGGCAGCCCCTTCTCCCGGGTCCAGCGCGGATGATGGGTCCGATGGGTGTAGGCCTCCGGATGCGGCATCAACCCGAACAGGCGGCCTGACTCGTCGCAGATGCCGGCAATGGCGTTAACAGAACCGTTCGGGTTTTCCGGGTAATCCATGGTCGGATCACCATTTGCGTCGGCATAGCACATGGTTGCCAGCTTCTTATCTTCGATCGCCTGCATGGTGGCCTTGTCGGCGATGAACTTCCCCTCGCCGTGCCGGACCGGCAGGTAGAGCCGGTCGAGACCGCTGGTATAAACACAGGGCGACTGCGGATCGACCACCAATTCGCACCAGCGATCCTCGAAGCGACCGCTATCGTTATGACTCAGAGTCGAACTCTGGTTCAGATAGTTCCCATCGAGGGCGGGAAGAAGGCCGAGCTTGACCATCAACTGAAAGCCGTTGCAGACCCCCATGATCAGTTTGCCGTCGGCGATGAAGCGCTGCAACTGATCGGCCAGCGAATCCTCGCTCGCCTTCACCCGGGCTGACTTGAGCCTATTGGCTCCAGCCTTGGCGCTGCCGAGGTCATCGCCATCAAGGAACCCTCCCGCCAGGTTGAGGAAATGGTAATCGTCGAGCTGGACCCGGCCGGCGAGCAGTTCGGCGATATGAACGATATCGCACTCGGCGCCGGCCAGACGACAGGCGGTGGCGACTTCCCGTTCGCAGTTGGTGCCGTTGCCGGTAATAACGATCGCTTTGACATTCTTACCCATAATCACATCTCCTTGAGCGGTGCCTGCCAGGCCGCTTTCAGGTCGTCGAGTGACGATTCGGACAACTGTTTTCCGTTATCACCGTTAATGCGCAATACGGCATCGTCGATTACTTCACCGATACAACAGCAGCTCTGTCCGGCAAACAGCGACTCAAAGGTTTCGCGGTGTTCCGGACTAACCGTGACCAGCAGGCGGCTGGCCGACTCGGAGAAGAGCAGCGTCGCATCATCCAGCCCTTGTGGGGCGTAGACATGGTCGAGGCGTGCTTCGATCCCGAGGCCACCGGCGAAAGCGGTTTCAGCCAGGGCGACTGCCAGACCGCCGTCCGACAGGTCATGACAGGAAGCGATCAGCCCCTCTTTCTGCGCCGCGTTAACAGCCCGGTAGCGGGCCATCGCCGCAGCGGCGTCGACCTGCGGCACGTTGGCGCCGAGCTCACTGTGCAGGGCGTAGTACTCGGAGCCGCCGAGTTCGTCGCGCGTCTCGCCGAGCAGGTAGACCAAGTCACCGGCCTGCTTGGCGTCCATGGTCGTCGCCTTGCGCACGTCGTCGATCTTGCCGATCACAGAGAACAGCAAAGTCGGCGGGATCGAGATCTTGGTGTCGCCGATCTGGTAATCGTTCTTCATCGAGTCCTTGCCGGAGATGAGCGGCACCCCGAAGTCGAGGCAGTAGTCGTACAAAGCCTGGTTGGAGCGGACCAACTGCGCCGCCTTGTACTCACCGTCCGGCGTCTTCTCACTCTTCACCGGGTCGCACCAGCAGAAGTTGTCGAGCCCGGCAACATGATCGATGTTGCCACCGACGGCGACGTAGTTACGCAGCGCCTCGTCGATGACGTTGGCGGTCATGTGATAAGTGTCGAGATCGGAGAAACGGGGGCAGATGCCGTGGGCGGTGACCACCCCGGCAAAGCTGTCAGCCAGCGGCCGGACCACGGCGGCGTCTGAAGGGCCGTCGTTGACCACGCCGGTCAGCGGCTTGACCACGGTCCCGGCCTGGACCTCGTGATCGTAGCGCCGGACCACGCTCTCCTTGGAACAGATATTGAGGCTGCCGAGCAGCTGTTTCAGGGTTGCATCGATATCAGGAGCCGACAGCTGCGGTTCGCTTACCTTTGGCGGCACCCAGCGCGCCGGGATCTGCAGTTGCGGGACGCCATCGTGCAGGAACTCCATCGGCAGGTAGGTTACCGTCTTTTCCTGGTAGAGGCAGTGATAGTAACCGGAATCGGTGAATTGCCCGAGATCGGTCGACTCGACCCCCATCTCTTTGGAAAGGGTCATGAATGCGTCGAGTTTCTCTGGCGGCACCGCCAGGGTCATCCGCTCCTGCGCCTCGGAGATAAGGATCTCCCACGGCTGCAGGCCGGGATACTTGAGCGGACAGCGGTCGAGATGCATCTCGAATCCGCCGGTATCCTCGGCCATCTCACCGACCGACGAGGAGAGACCGCCGGCACCGTTATCGGTAATGGCGTTGTAGAGGCCACGGTCACGGGCGATGATCAGAAAATCGAACATTTTCTTCTGGGTGATCGGATCGCCGATCTGTACCGCCGTCACCGGTGAACCCTCGTGCAGCTCCTCCGATGAGAAGGTGGCGCCATGGATACCGTCCTTGCCGATGCGACCGCCGACCATGACGATCCGGTCGCCGACCAGCGCCTGTTTCTCGTGGCACGGCTTGCCATTGACCTCGGCCGGCATGATCGAACCGGTCCCGCAGTAAACCAGCGGCTTGCCGGCAAAGCGGTCGTCGAAGACCAGAGAACCGTTCACCGTCGGGATGCCGCTCTTGTTGCCGCCATGCTCAACCCCTTCGACCACACCGTCGAAGATACGGCGCGGATGCAGCAGGCGGGGCGGCAGCGGCTTGTCATAGAACGGCGAAGCGAAGCAGAAGACGTCGGTGTTGAACATCAGCCGCGCCCCGAGCCCGGTGCCGAAGGAGTCGCGGTTGACACCGACGATGCCGGTCAGGGCACCGCCGTACGGGTCGAGGGCCGAGGGCGAGTTGTGGGTCTCGACCTTGAAGACGATGCTCCAGTCGTCGGTAAAGCGGATAACGCCGGCATTGTCCTTGAACACCGACAGGCAGATATCGTCATCCCCCGCCCGTTCGCGCACATCGGCGGTGACGCGCATGATATAGCTCTTGAACAGCGAGTTGATCTGTTGTTTTTCGCCGGTGGTCGTATCCTCGTAGTCGATCGCCGCGGAAAAAATCTTGTGTTTGCAGTGCTCGCTCCAGGTCTGGGCGAGCGCCTCGAGCTCGCAATCGGTCAGGCTCGCCCCGAGACCGACCTCGACGCGCTGCTTCTGCACTTCCGGGTCGGCGGCGAAGCTCTGGATGATCTTCATCTCCTCGAGGGTGAGTGCCAGCATCCCGTCACGGCTGATCCGCAACAGTTCGTCGTCGGAGACGTCAAGATCAATATCACGAACTTCGGCCTCATGATCGCCGACGTCGACCTTCGGCACCGATGCCGGAACGCCGCCGCAGGCGGAGAATTCGTCGGCATCCATGATCGTGTAGCGCTGGATCAGATTGTTGGCGAGAAAACCGGAGACGATCTTCTCGGCCATCGCCTTGTCGACATCCCCCTCGAGCAGGTACTGCACCGAGGTGTAGACCGATTCACCGGCTGCAAAAGGACGGCCGGTCTGATATTCAATCGCCTCGCGGGCGGTCCGCCCGACATTATCGGTTACACCGGGACGAAAACCGACTTCGACCAGCATGTCGAAGCCGTCGGCCAGCGGTTCGTCGATCGCATAGGTCTGAATCACCGGGTCACTGAAGGGGCCGGCCGCAGCCGCTTCGAGTTCCTGCCGGCTCAAGTCGGTATCGACAGTATAGACATCGATCGTCCGCACCTGGCGCAGCTCAATCCCGAGATGTTGCCGGATCTGGCTTTTAACCCGCTCACCACGCGCATCCCGGATCTCATCCTTGAGTCCGACCAGAATTCTGTGTGCCATAAAAGCTCCTAAAACTCTGAATACAGAAGACAGTAGTCAGTAGTCAGTAGTCAGAATATCGACATGGGTATCTTCTGACTACTGACTACTGTCTACTGTCTTCTGCCTTCTATTATTTTCCAAACACCCTACTGAAAATCGTATCAACATGCTTGAGGTGGTAATCGAGATCGAACGATTCACGCACCTTCTCCTCACCGAGGGCGGAGACGACATCCTGGTCGGCGAGCAGCTCTTCCTGGAAATCCTTCCCCTGCTCCCAGACCTTCATCGCGTTGCGCTGCACCATGCGGTAGGCGTCCTCGCGGGAAACGCCGGCCTGGGTCAGGTCGAGCAGTATCTTCTGCGAGAAAACAAGGCCGCGCATCTGGTTGAGGTTTTTCAGCATGTTGTCGGGATAAACGACCAGGTTCTTGATCAGGCCGTTGAGACGACGCAACGAAAAATCGAGGGCGACCGTCGCATCCGGGCCGATGTAACGTTCGACCGAGCTGTGCGAGATATCACGCTCATGCCACAGGGCGACGTTCTCAAGCGCCGGCATACACATGCCGCGAATGTAGCGGGCCTGGCCGGTCAGGTTTTCAGAGAGGATCGGGTTACGCTTGTGCGGCATCGCGCTCGACCCCTTCTGCCCTTTAGAGAAGAACTCCTCGGCCTCGAGCACCTCGGTCCGCTGCAGGTGCCGGACCTCGACTGCGATCCGCTCCATGGTCGAGGCGACAACGGCAAAGACACAGAACAGCTCGGCATGACGGTCGCGCGGGATGACCTGGGTCGAAACCGGCTCCGGTTTCAGCCCGAGCTTTTCGCAGACGTACTCCTCGACCGACGGGTCGATGTTGGCGAAGGTGCCGACCGCGCCGGAGATAGCGCCGGTGGCGATGTTCTCGCGGGCGTTCTGTAACCGCACCTTGTTGCGGTCCATTTCGGCATACCAGCTGGCCAGCTTCAGCCCGAAGGTGACCGGCTCGGCGTGGATGCCGTGCGAACGACCGATACAGACCGTATCCTTATATTCCATCGCCCGCGCCTTGATCGACTCGAGAACCGTATCGATATCGGCCAGCAGCTCATCGGTTGCCTGTACCAGCTGCACCGACAGACAGGTATCAAGCACGTCCGACGAGGTCATCCCCTGGTGTATAAAGCGGGCCTCCGGGCCAACGTACTCGGCGACCGAGGTCAGAAAGGCGATAACATCATGCTTGACCTCGGCCTCGATGGCGTCGATCCGCTCGATATCGAAATCGCCCTTCTCCCGGATCACCTTGACCGCCTCTTGCGGGATGATGCCGAGCTCGGCCATCTTTTCACAGGCGAGGGTTTCGATCTCGAGCCAGATCCGGAACCGGTTTTCCGGCTCCCAGATCGCTGCCATTTCAGGACGGGTATAACGTGGAATCATCTCTTGCTCCTTCTATATATTTAATAAAGTTGAGATATGATCTATTCCAGCTCAATACAGGCGCTTATCCGCTCCTGGGTGCCGACGACCAGCTGCGGATCGCACAGGTTCTGTTTTGACAGGACCGCGCTGGCTCCGGCGAAGGCCTTGTCCGGCATATTGTTGGTCTCGCTCAGGTGAGCCAGGAAAACTGCATCCAGCCCCTGCCAGAGCAGACCGTCGAGTAATTCAGAGGCCGCGTCGTTGGAGAGATGGCCGTGGCGGCTCCGGATCCGCTGCTTGAGGTGCCAGGGGTACGGACCATCCTGCAGCATCTTCTCGTCATGGTTCGATTCGAGCACCAGCATCCGGCAGTCGCGCAACGAGTCGGCAACAAGCCGGGTTGCAATCCCGAGATCGGTGGCGAAACCGATCTTGCCGGCGCGCGTGTTAAAGACGAACCCGACCGGCGCCGTCGCATCGTGGGTCACGGCGAACGGGCGTACCTCGAGGTCACGCAGGACGAACGGCTCTCCCGCTTCGAACTCGTGCAGTTGCTCTATTTTGCCGAGGCTCGACAGGGCGCTATGGGTTTCCGGATGCATGTAAAGAGGAAGGTGGTAACGACGCGCCAACGGGCCGACCCCGCGGACATGGTCGAGGTGCTCATGCGTAACCAGGATGGCGTCGAGTGATTCAGCCGGAACGTCTATTTCGCCCAACCGCCGTTCGATCTCCCGGGCGGAAAGGCCGACATCGACCAGGATACGGGTCTTTTCCGACTCAATATAGACAGCATTACCCTTGCTGCCGCTTGCTAACAGACAGACACGCAAAAACTCTCTCCAAACCCTGCGAGGCGGTGCATATATACCGCATCAGGGCGTACCGTCGCAAGTAAAAATCAGTTAACTTTTTGATCGGAATTTTGCAGCGTTCTTTCGTACTGGGGAAGCAGGATGTAAAAGGTGCTTCCCGGGCAGGTTTCCGGATCGTGGCCGGCGCTTTCGACCCAGATTTCTCCTTCATGCAGATCGACAAAACCCTTGGCGATGGTCAGGCCGAGACCGGTCCCCTTGCCACGGAATGCCGATTCGGCGGTAAAGTGACCTTCGATCTCGCCGACTTCGTAGAACTTGTCGAAAATATGCAGCTGGTCTTTGTCAGCGATGCCGATGCCGGTGTCCTTGATCGCGATCTCGACATAGGGGGCATTGTCATCTCCCGTTCCGGAATGACTCCCCTCGACCATGCGGGTCGATATCGTCACCGTCCCCTCGTCCGGGGTGAACTTGATGGCGTTGGTCACCAGGTTCGACAGGGTCTGGTTGATCCGCTCCTCGTCGCACCAGAGACACTTCGCCTCGTCACTCAGGTCGAGGACCAGCTTCTGCTTACGCTTATTGATAAAGTACTCGACCTCGTCGGCGACACTATAGATCATCTTCTTCAGGTCGACCTCCTGGCAACGCAGGCGGATATTCTGTTTATCGAGCAGGGTGACGTCGACCATATCGCGCACGATCTTCGAGAGCCGCTCGGCCGAGCGGTTGATGTGACCGATCATCGGCAGGGCCTGCTCGCCGACCAGCGGCGCCATATCCCCGAGCAGCAGCTCGGTGTAGCCGAGGATGACCGTCAAAGGTGTCTTCAGCTCGTGCGAGGCGACCCCTAAAAAGGAGTCCTTCATCGTGTTGAGCCGTTCCAGTTCGCCGGCACTCTTCTTCAGGTTCTCCTTGACCTCCCATTCGTGGGTAACGTCACGAACAATGGTCTGAACCACCCGCTTCCCCCTCTTCTCGACAATCGACGAACACTTGGCCCAGCCGACCAGTTTGAGCGAATCGGAGGGGCGAACGAACCGGATCTCGGTCTCGAGCGCTTCACCGTGCAGCACATTGCGGAACTGCCGGGAAAGGTTGTCGCCGTCAAGAACGTCGACTAGGGCGAAGAAATCGCTCAGAGCCATCGCCTCGGCCCGGTCGCGCGAGATCGAGAAGAACGATTCGGCCGCCTTGTTGATCATGACGATCCGGCTCTCTTCGTCACTGACGATAATGGCGTCACTGGCGTTATCGAGCAAAGAGCGGTACATCTCGCGGCTTCGGCCCAGTTCGCGACCGGTCGTCTCCTGCTTCTCGTAGAGCTCGCGCAGCTGGTTGTTGGAGTTCTCCAGCTCGAGGTAACTCTGCCGGATTTCGGTGTCGCGTTCACGGAGAGATGCCGCCATCTCCTCCAGGGAGTGTCCGAGTTCGGCCAGCTCGCGGGTCACCAGCTGCGGCACAACGACATTGAAGTCACCACCGGCAATGTCACTGGCAACGTTCTTAAGCTGATTCACCGGCTTGATAACGTTCCGCTTTACGAACAGGATAATCAGCAGGCTGGCGAAGAAAAATGCACTGATCAGGACAACGACAGAACGGCGGATCATCGAATCGGTCTTATCCGCGACGACTGAGGCCGGGAAACCGATCCGGATCCGACCGGCGATGCTGCCGTCGGCGGCGGTCAACGGCTGCTGGATGGTATAAAACTCGCCGATACCCGGAAAATCAAGAATGACATTATTGTTATCCGAAAGGGAAAGGCCGACCGAGTCCTGCACTAATTTGTGCGCAAGTTCCGAGCCGAAGGTAATCACTCCGGACGGATCCTCGATCAGGCAGAAACCGATCTCCGGGTCGGAATTGACGATCACCGAGCAGCGCTCATCGATCCCCGACATCTCGTTGAGAGGAATTCCGAGATCGAGGACCTTTTCGATCGAGTTGCGCAGCCCCTTGGCCTGGGAGTGGCTACGAAGAAGCAGCGAGTCGCGGTAATCGCGGCGATAGCTTTCGATATTGAATGCGGTATTGACGATAACGACGATCGTCAGGGAAAGGAGCGTAAAAATGACGATTCTTTTTTCGAGAGTCCGGGTCATATCACGCGAGAGGGTGGCTGCATTCACAAAAGGGTTAAAGAGTTAATAATGCATTAAAATACAAGAAATAATTAACCGCCGTTCATTACCGGTCATACTAACAGCTTAAACGGTGTATTAACAGCATATTCGCCATTGCGAATAATTGCTCTCCGGCCGGCAGTCTGAAGGGTTGACGGAGGCTAATTGTTCGGCTATCATCGCTTGGCTATTTACCTGATTTTTTTCATCAAATCAAACAAATTTTCATTAACCTCGGGAGGTATGCAGCATGTCAGTCAAGGTGGCAATCAATGGTTTCGGACGAATTGGGCGGAATGTATTAAGGGCAGCATATGCCTCCGATACAATGGAGATCGTGGCGGTCAACGACTTGACCGATGCCGCGACCCTGGCCCATCTGCTCAAATATGATTCGGTACACGGCCGGTTCGACGCCCCGGTCAGCGTCGACGGCGACAGCATCAAGGTCGGCAACAAGACGATCCGGGTCTGCAAGGAACGTGATCCGGCCAACCTGCCCTGGAAAGAGCTCGGTGTAGAGATCGTCATTGAATCGACCGGCCTGTTCACCCAGCGTGACGCCGCCGCCAAGCATATCGATGCCGGCGCCAAGAAGGTTATCATCAGCGCCCCGGGCAAAGAGGTCGACCTGACCGTCTGCATGGGCGTCAACGAAGGCGACTACGACCCGGCCAATCACCACGTCATCTCCAACGCCTCCTGCACCACCAACTGCCTGGCCCCGGTCGCCAAGGTCCTGATGAATGAGTTCGGCATCGTAAAGGGTCTGATGACCACCGTTCACGCCTACACCAACGACCAGCGCATCCTCGATCTGCCGCACAGCGACCTGCGCCGGGCACGCGCCGCCGCGGTTTCGATGATCCCGACCTCCACCGGCGCCGCCAAGGCGGTCGCCCTGGTTCTGCCCGACCTCAAAGGCAAACTCGACGGCATGGCGATCCGGGTCCCGACCCCGAACGTCTCCGTGGTTGACCTCGTCGTCACCACCGAGAAGGATGTCAGCGCCGAATCGGTCAATGCTGCTCTCAAGAAAGCGGCCGACGGTCCGCTCAAGGGAATTCTCGACTACATCGAAGAGCCGCTGGTCTCCTGCGACTTCAACGGCAGCCCGGCCTCGTCGTCGGTCGATGCCCAGTCGACCGCCGTCATTGGCGACAACATGGTCAAGGTTCTCTCCTGGTACGACAACGAATGGGGCTACTCCAACCGGATCTGTGATCTGGTCGCTTACGTCGCCTCGAAGTAAACGGCACATAACATCGGGCAGGGCTTAAACGCCCTGCCCTTTTTTAATGGGGCATCTCCCAGCATTACATTGAACGAGGTTTAACATGCCTGAAAAAATTGGATTGAACGATATCGACGTCAAGGGGAAGCGGGTCTTCTGCCGGGTCGACTTCAACGTTCCGCTCGACGACAATAACCAGATCACCGACGACACCCGGGTGCGAGCTTCGATGCCGACCATCCGCCACATCGTCAACAACGGCGGCAAGCTGATCCTCGCCTCCCATCTCGGCCGCCCCAAAAACGGCCCGGAAGCGAAGTTCAGCCTTGCCTCGGTCGCACCCTGCCTCGCCGAGCACCTCGGCAAGTCGGTCACCATGGCCCCGGACTGCATCGGCCCGGATGTCGCCCGCATGATCGACCAGATGAAGGACGGTGACGTCCTCCTGCTCGAAAACGTCCGCTTCCACGCCGGCGAAACCAAGAACGACCCCGCTTTTGCCAAGGCACTGGCCGAAAACGCCGATCTTTACGTCAACAACGCCTTCGGTACCGCCCACCGGGCGCACGCTTCGACCGAGGGGGTCACCCACTACCTGCAACCGGCCGCGGCCGGCTTCCTGCTGGAAAAAGAGATCAAGTACCTCGGCCAGGCCCTCGCCTACCCGGACCACCCGTTTGTCGCCGTGGTCGGTGGCGCCAAGGTCAGCGACAAGATCGCGGTCATCGAAAACCTGCTCGACAAGGTCGACACCCTGATCATCGGCGGCGGCATGGCTTACACCTTCCTGCGCGCCAAGAACCGCCCGGTCGGCAAGTCGCTGGTCGAGGAGGACAAGATCGAACTCGCCAAGGAGCTGCTCGAAAAAGCAGCGAAGAACAATGTCGACCTGCTGCTGCCGGAAGACCATGTCGTTGCCGCCGAGTTCGGCCCGGACGCCGAGCACAAGATCTGCAGAGACGCCAACTTCCCGGCCGAGTGGATGGCACTCGACATCGGCCCGGCGACCATCGCCACCTACACCGGCGTTCTCAAGAACGCGCGCATGGTGGTCTGGAACGGTCCGATGGGGGTCTTCGAATTCGACGCCTTCGCCAAGGGGACGATCGCGATCGCCGAAACCCTGGCCGCTTCACGGGCCCGCTCGATCGTCGGCGGCGGTGATTCGGTGGCCGCCGTGATGAAGGCGGGAGTCGAGTCAAAGATGACCCACATTTCGACCGGCGGCGGCGCGTCCCTAGAGTTTCTCGAAGGGAAAGAGCTGCCGGGCATCACCGCCCTGACCGACAAGTAACCTGCAACCGACATTACTATCTAATATATAGGAGATAGAGATATGCGTACTCCCATGATTGCCGGAAACTGGAAGCTGCACAAAACCCTCGACGAAGCGGTCAACCTGGTCGGCGCACTCAAAACCAAGGTCAAGGACGTCGACAACGTTGAAATCTTGGTCGCACCGCCCTTCACCGCGATCAGCATGCTGGCGACCAAGCTCGCCGGCAGCAACATCAAGATTGGTGCCCAGAACTGCTACTTCGAGCCCTCCGGGGCCTTCACCGGTGAGCTGTCTGCGCCGCTGCTCAAGGACGCCGGCTGCGACTACGTTATCGTCGGCCACTCCGAGCGCCGCCAGATCTTCGGCGAGAGCATCGAGATGATCAACAACAAGGTCAAGGCGGTCCTCGAAGCCGGCCTCTCGGTCATCCTCTGCATCGGCGAAACCCTCGAAGAGCGCGAGAGCGGCGAGATGTACGATATCCTCACCGCCCAGGTCAAAGAAGGGTTGGCCGGCGTTACCGATATGGAACGCGTTGTCATCGCCTACGAACCGGTCTGGGCGATCGGTACCGGCAAGACAGCCAGCAGCGAACAGGCGCAGGAGGTCCACTCCTTCGTCCGTGGCCTGGTGCAGGGCCTCTACACCCCGGAGATCGCGGCGGCGACCCGTATCCTCTACGGCGGCAGCGTCAAGCCGGGCAACGTCGATGAACTGATGGCCCAGTCCGACGTTGACGGCGCCCTGGTCGGCGGCGCCAGCCTGGTCGCCGAGGACTTCGCCCGCATCGTCAAATTCGAGTAGATTTTTACATTTCTATATGCTAAAGTCCGCCTTCTGAATTTTGACTGAATAAGGTAGGAAATAAATTATGTCGACATTACTTATCATTCTTCACGTACTCGTCAGCCTCGCGTTGATTTTCATCGTCCTTCTGCAATCGGGCAAGGGAGCCGAGATCGGCGCCTCCTTCGGGGCCGGCTCGAGCCAGACCGTATTCGGTACCGGCGGTGGCAAGAACTTCATGCACCGCGTCACCGTCAGCGCAGCGGTCATCTTCATGTTGACCAGCCTTACCCTCGCCTACTTCTACGGCCAGCCCGGCTCGACCAGCATCATGCCCGAGCAGGTTGCACCGGCAGCCGAGGAACCGGCTATGCCGGCCCAGGCGACCGCCCCGGCCCCGACCGAGGAAGCCGCTAAACAGACTGCAGAGCCTGTTGAAGAGAAAAAGTAAAACAGCCTCGATTCGCTATTGACAGTGAGGTTTTGAATCAGTATAAAGTAGTTCGCTTTGCCGAAGTGGTGGAACTGGTAGACACGCCGTCTTGAGGGGGCGGTGGCTTAACGGCCGTGCGAGTTCGAGTCTCGCCTTCGGCACCA
>PKTZ01000041.1 GCA_002868925.1 Desulfuromonas sp.
CCTGCGTGCCCTGTCGGTCATCGACACGCCGCCGGTCGACCGGCTCGCCATCCGGACCTACGTCTCCCGTTTCGACGACGACCTGATCCGGCAGGCGATTCTGCGCGAGCTGCACCGCGGCGGCCAGGTCTTCTTCGTTCACAACCGGGTGCAGACCATCGACGCCATGGCCGACTTCATCCGGCAGCTGGTGCCGGAAGCGAAGGTGGCGGTCGGGCACGGCCAGATGGGGGAAAGGGCGCTGGAGCAGGTCATGCTCGGTTTCATCGAGGGGAAAAACAACGTCCTGGTCTGCAGCACCATCATCGAAAACGGCATCGATATCCCGCGCGCCAACACCATCATCGTCAACCGGGCCGACTGCTTCGGCCTTTCGCAGCTCTACCAGCTGCGCGGCCGGGTCGGACGCTCCGACCGGCGAGCATACGCCTACCTGCTGATCCCCGGTGAGGGGGTGCTCAACCGCGATGCCCGCGAGCGGCTGCGTATCCTGCAGGAGCAGACCGAGCTCGGCGCCGGTTTCCGCATCGCCAGCCACGACCTCGAACTGCGCGGCGCCGGTGAGCTGCTCGGAGCGAAACAGGCCGGACAGGTCATGGCGGTCGGCTTCGAGATGTACACCGAGCTGCTCGCCGAAACGATCGCCGAGCTGCAGGGGCTGGAGAAGGAAGATCGGATCGATCCAGATATCCGGCTTGGGCTCTCCGCCTACTTGCCGGAAGACTACATGCGCGACCCGAACCAGCGCCTGGTCTTCTACCGCCGGATGGCGGCGGCCGAGACGGAACAGTCCCTCTACGACCTGGCCGACGAACTGCGCGAGCGCTACGGTAAAATTCCGAAAGCCGGATCGATGCTGCTCGAGGTGATGAAGCTGCGGGTCATGCTGAAAAAACTGCGGATCGAAAGTGCCGAGTTCGATGGGCGGAGACTGGTTTTCGGTTTTCACGCCTCGACCATTGTTCCGCCTGATAAAATCCTGCAGCGGCTGCAGCAGCCGGGGAGCAAGAGCAATTTTTCTCCTGATTTCAAACTGACGCTCGAAGTCGGTCGCCTCGACGATTCAGAGCTGCTGGAGACGGCCAAAAAAGAATTGCTCGCTTTTCTTTAACTGTGCTAATTTGGAAAACCGTTTCACCGTCGGGCTAAATACTCGAAACCACCGTAAAAAAGGACTCCGGATTGAAAATACGGACCATAACAATTGCGTTCGTTCTGTTGCTGACGTTGCTGCTCGGCGCCTGCCAGTCGGAAGAGCAGAGCTCGTCTCCGGTCCTGCTCCGGGTCGACGGCCGCGAGGTGTCGCTCGCCCAGTTCCGGCACAGCTTCAGCAAGTCGCTGCCGGCGGGGCAGAAGCTCTCCGAGGAGGAGCGCAAGGAGCTGGAGAGCTCTTTTTTGGTCCAGATCATCGACCGCGAGCTGGCGCTGGCTCAGGCCGACCGGATGGGGCTCAAGGTTACGGCGGCCGAACACGAAAAGGCAATCGAAGAGACCCGGCGCGAATATCCGAGCGGAACCTTCGAGACGATGCTGCGCGATCGGGGGACCAACCTACTTGACTGGAGCAACGACCTGAAAAAGGACCTACTGATGGAGAAGGTCGTCAACCGAGCAGTCTATGCCCAGCTGCAGGTGACGGCCGAGGAGATCCAGTCCTATTACGAGGCGAACAGGGAACAGTTCAATCGGCCGGACCAGGTCCGTGCCCGGCAGATCGTGGTGTCGACCGAGGAGGAGGGACAGAAGGTCCTCGGGCTGCTGCGCCAGGGCGAACCGTTCGCCGAGGTTGCGAAGCGCTACTCTCTCTCGCCCGATGCCGAAGCGGGGGGCGACCTCGGGTTCTTTGCCAGGGGCGAGATGCCGGTCGAATTCGAAAAGGCGGTGTTCAACCTGGCGGTCGGTCGCCTGAGCGACCTGGTCAAGAGCGAATACGGCTACCATGTTTTCCTGGTCGAAGAGGAACGGAAGGCGGCAAAACTGACGCTTGACGATGTCAGGCAGGAGATTCGTGAAACCCTGCTCGCCGAGAAGAAAGAAAAGGAATACCAGACCTGGCTCCGGGAGCTGCGCAGCCAGGCGACCATCGAGATGGACTGGTCGTTACTCAAGTAACAAATAAACTGGCACTTTCGGGAAGCAGACGAACCAGGAAGAAATGAAACGGTTATTCCCGCACATTCGATTGTTGTTATTGCCCTTGTATTAATTTCCCGAACCTTTATATTGCTCGAGGAAAAATCAACACTCTGCAGAAGGTTGAAAAGATGTTCACGCGGTTGCAAAAGATATTCACCATCACCTGTTTATTACTGCTGACGGCGCATGTTGCCCCGGCCGAAATGGTAAGCAAGGTGGCGGCGGTGGTCAATGATGCCATCATCACCACCCACCAGCTGGAGAAGGCTTTTCTTGATGAGGTCGCGACGAACGCCGCGGCGCAAAACCTCGATGACGCCGAGAGAGACAAGCTGCGGCTCAAGGTGCTTGATCGACTGATCGAAGAGGAACTGGTCAAGGA
>PKTZ01000115.1 GCA_002868925.1 Desulfuromonas sp.
ACGGTGAGTGACCGTCCCCTTTTTTGTATTCTGCCTGAAGGATAAAGGCTTATTGCCACCAAGACACCAAGGGCACCAAGAAAATCTGATTCGTAAAGGAGTGTCTCACGCAAAGACGCAAAGCCGCCAAGAAAATCGAGATCTTAAAAAGAAAAAAAGTTTTTGGGCTTAAAACCAAAATCTTTCTTAATATCGCTATTGAGCTTTTGATTCTCACTTATAAACTGTGGTTCTTGTTTCTCTTTGCGCCTTTGCGTCTTTGCGTGAGATAAAGATTTTTACCTTCTTGGCTCTTGGTGTCTTGGCGACCAACCTTTTTTGTTTCTTCAACCTGCCAGCCTAGCCCGGTTGGCCAGATGATGCGCCAGTCGGGTCGGTTCCGGCATCCGGTAGCGAGTACAGCACTGAAGAGCAAGCTTCGATGCCGTCTCGACATCGATCTTGTGCCCGGGAGAAATGAACATCGGCTTGACCCGGTCGCGGGTCCGGACCACCTGCCCGACCCGCCCATCCAGCATCATCAGATCGGAGCATTCCCCCTTCTTCTCTCCCGGTTCGTCGAAGTCGCCGCAGAGCCGGCTCTTGGCGCAGCCGATGGTCGGCAGATCGAGCCAGATCCCGAGGTGGCTGGCAAGGCCGAAGCGCCTCGGATGGGCCAACCCCTGGCCATCGACCAGCACCAGGTCGGGTACCGTCTCGACCTTACGGAATGCCTCGAGCAGTACCGGCAGTTCGCGAAAGGAGAGCAGGCCGGGGATGTAGGGAAAAGTTACGGTCGCCGTTGCCGTCTGTTCCTCGATTACCTCGAGGTCGGGTAACGAGAGGATGACGATCCCGGCAAAAAAACTATTGTCATGCTTTTTATATGAAACGTCGACTCCGGCGACCGTGCTGATGGAATCGGACAAAACATTATACGGATAGACGCCGCTGACCAGGAGCTGCTGTTGGTAAGCGGCCTCTGGATAGGTTTCGGGCCAGGGATGAAGGTCGGCGATATGCATAGCTCTAGTCTATCAGAAAGAGAAAGGGGACGGAAAACCCGCCCCCTTTTTGAACTTCATATAAAAACTATTTTACTTCTCTTCGTCCTTCTTGGCCGCTGTCTTCTTTGCAGCAGGCTTCTTGGCTGCAGCTTTTTTCGGCTTTTCTTCCGCTTCGTCCTTCTTGGCCGGTGCTTTCTTCGCAGCCGGCTTCTTGGCTGTTGCTTCTTTCTTCGGTGCAGCTTTCTTGGCCGGGGCCTTCTTTGCAGCCGGCTTCTTCTCCGCTTCGTCTTTCTTCGCGGTTGTCTTCTTGGCCGGGGCTTTCTTGGCGGCCGTCTCTTCTACCGGAGCTTCTTCGACCTTCTTCTTACGGGTCGTGACTTTCGGCTTCTCTTCCTCCGCTTTCACCTTTTTGGCAACCGGCTTCGGTTTCTCGATGGTCACCTTGGTTCCACGTGCAGCCATCTCCTCGCGTTTGCGCGCCTTGAGCCTCTTATTGCGACGTTGACGACGACGTTTCAGTTCTCTTCTACGTTCACTTAATCCCATAATAGTAGCCCTCCCATAACAAAGTAGTGATTTTTCATTCTAGCCGATGACGCCGTCAGGGACAAATACTTTTCATGAAAAGCCTCTCTTTATGGACAGATTCAGCCTTTTTCGTGTATAAATAATGGTTAAAACATAAACAGGATACCTCTTTTTGGAGACCTTCAATAATGTTGACCAACCGATTAATAAAACTCGTTCTCTCCCTGCTCACGCTTGCCTTGATTTCTGCCTGCGGAGGCGGCGGTGGTGGCGGCGGTAGCGAAGACGGAACGCCTGTAGAAAGTTCTTTTGGGGCCTTTATGGACGGTGATCTTTCAACCAAGATTACCGAAACCTACAATTTTGACATTACTGAGGACACGTTTATTTCAGTCGAGCTGTATGGCATTCGATTCGATCAGGACGCGTGGAGCGGAGCAGCTTTCAACGCACCGGTCATAACCCTTTTCGATGGTGCGTCGGGTTCCGGGGAAAAAATATTGGAGCATGCTATCGATGCCTCCAACTGGTTCTTCGGCTATCGGGATACGGAAATTCCGCTCTACTTTCTGGACCATACCAGCGCCGGAACCGAATCGTACTCGCTCCAGATCAGAAGACAAAGTGCAGGCACAGCGGGTGCGCCGTTTAAAATCCGTATCAACGATGAATCCGCTGACATAAAGAGCCAGTTCGGGGCAGTAACTCTGGAGGACGGCACAGCGAAGAGCACTCCCGGCACGGCGCAAGCACTTTCTCGCGACACCGGAAAAACCGACATGCTGGTCTTCGGTCGCCACAACGATGGAACCCCGGATTATTACTCGGTGACCATCTCGCCGGATGCCACCCATCCGGTCGTCATTGCCTGTTTCGAAGTGATTTCCTCGCGTAACGGCATCAGCGATTTCGTCATCCCTGCCGAGTACTTCGACCCGGAGCTGACCCTGTACGACTCCGCCCTAAATCCGGTTCTGGCTGTTGACGACTCCTTCTTTTCCGATCCGCATCTTTGCCAGAAGGTTACAACGATTGGCGACAACACCTATTACATCGGCATTGACGAAAGTTCGGCCCTCACCGTAAATGCCGACGCCGACTATATTCTGAAATACACTGAGAGACGATTTAGCGCTACCGTCGATGAAACCTTGCCTGACGCAAACAACTCGAGTGCAACCGCAGAACCGATTGCATACGGCAACCTGGTGACGGGAGACCTTATCAATATCACCGACGAAGACTTTTACAAGTTCAGCGCAACTAAAGGCGATATGATCAGCATCGAGCAGTACGATTACGACAACGCCGAAGACTCCTCGGGGGCGATCGGAATCTATCTTTACGATTCCGGCGGGCTCTCCGTCGCGTTCAATGGCCCGGTTGATGGCCGCGATGCGATCCTGTTTGAAGACCTGACGACAACAAGTATTCTCCTCTCGGAAACAGGGGATTACAGAATCAAGGTTGCTGATGATACTGCGTCAATAGCATTCCCCAAGCATTACTCCTTCCTGCTGTCCAGGGAGAAAAGCTCTACCGTCGAATCGGAAGCAAACAATGACAGGGCATCAGCCGACCTCGTTAACCCGACAACCGGCACGGCTTCCGGTCAGATCAGCGCCGCGGATGTCGACTACTTTAAAATCGACGCTCCGGCGATTGCCAACCTCGGCATCTCGAATGGAGACCTTGTGGCCGTACACGTTTACGCAGAATATGATCCCAACATGAAAGCCTTTGATTCAACCGGCTACGGTTCAACCCTCGAACCAAAAATATCCGTTTTTGACAGCACGGGCAGCGTGACACCGATCGCTTCATCCATTTTTACTGCGGACACGGCAACCACCCCACCGGCCAGCGAAGGGATCCGCGCCCCGTATCCAACCCTGACCGTAACGTTCGAGGCAACTGCGGAACCTTATTACATTCTCGAAGTTAAAAATGGTGGGACGGTAGATGCCACATCGCCCACTTACCTCGTCGAAGTCGAAAACCTGGGGAAATAGCAGGCAGCAAAAAAGCGGCGGCACATCGATCGATGTGCCGCCGCTTTCATTTCAACTCAGTTCAATCTAACCTAACTCACCACGTTCACCGGGTCGCCATCGATAAACGCCTTGACGTTGGCGGCAGCAACCTCCAGCAGCCGCTGCCTTGCCTCGCGCGTCGCCCAGGCGATGTGCGGGGTAACGAAGCAGTTGCGTGCCCCGATCAACGGGTGGTGGGTGCGTGGCGGCTCCTCGGAGAGAACATCGATACCGGCCCCGGCGATCTCCTTGGCATCGAGCGCATCGGAGAGAGCATACTCGTCGACCAGCGCGCCCCGGCCGGTATTGATCAGGATTGCCGACTTCTTCATCAGCGCGATCCGCTCCTCGTTGACCATCTCTTTGGTATCATCGGTCAGCGGACAGTGCAGGCTGATGACATCGCCCTGCCGGAACAGGGTGTCGAGGTCGACGAAGTTGACGGATTTATCCTCTTCATATTTCTCCGGGTGAGCGGTATGCACCAGCAGCTCCATGCCGAAAGCGGAGGCGACCTTCGCTACCTGGCGGCCGATCTCACCGTAACCGACGATACCCAGAGACTTGCCGGCCAGCTCGGTCAGCGGCATAGCGGTAAAGGAGAAGTCGGGACACTCTTCCCAACGCCCCTTGCGCACCAGCTTGTCGTGTAGGGCGACCTTCTGGGTCAGCTCTAGCAGCAAAGCAAAGACCATCTGCACCACCGAGGCGGTACTGTAGGAAGGAACGTTGGTAACCACGATGTTACGCTGGCGCGCCGCTTCGAGGTCGACCACGTTGTAGCCAGTCGCCAGCACCCCGATGTAGCGCAAGCGTGGCAGTTGTGAAATCAGCTCGGCGTCGAGAACCGCCTTGTTGGTCAAAACGATCTCGGCGTTGCCGATCCGGGACAAGATATCTTCCGGCTCGGTGCGGTCGTGGATATCGCATTCTCCGAGCGCGGTCAGGTCCGACCAGTCGAGGTCGCCCGGGTTCATGGTGTAGCCATCGAGTACGACGATTCTCATTGAGTTTCCCTGTCTCCTCTTAACTCAAATATATAACTCGAAACGAAAAAGGAAAGCCCCCGACGCAAGGTCGGGGGCGAGAAGTTTACTCTTCCATCAGCGCCGCGTGCGCAGCCGCCAAGCGGGCGATCGGGACGCGGAACGGTGAACAGGAGACGTAATCGAGCCCGACCTTGTGGCAGAAGATGACACTGGCTGGCTCGCCGCCGTGCTCGCCGCAGATACCGAGCTTGATATCGGGGCGGGTCGCCCGACCGCGTTCGCAACCGAGCTTGACCAGCTCGCCGACTCCGTCCTGATCGATCGATACGAACGGATCGCAGGGGTAGATCTCCTGCTCGACGTAGAACGGCAGGAACTTGCCGGCGTCGTCTCGCGACAGACCGTAGGTGGTCTGGGTCAGGTCGTTGGTACCGAAGGAGAAGAACTCCGCTTCGTTGGCGATGACGTTGGCGGTCAGGGCGGCGCGCGGCAGCTCGATCATGGTACCGATCAGGTAGGTGACCTCGACCCCGTACTCGGCGATCACCGCATCGGCAACGCGGATGGCGTTGGCACGCAGGATGGCGAGTTCCTTGACCTCACCGACCAGCGGAATCATGATCTCCGGAACGATATCGAAGCCCTCGTTCTTGATCAATTCGCAGGCCGCCTCCATGATGGCGCGGACCTGCATGTCGTAGATCTCCGGGAAGGTGACAGCAAGACGACAGCCGCGGTGACCGAGCATCGGGTTGAACTCGTGCAGCGACTCGATCTTCGCCTTCAGGGTATCGACGGTGACACTCATGTCCTTAGCCAGCGCCTCGATCTCGTCGTCACCGTGCGGGAGGAACTCGTGCAGCGGCGGGTCGAGCAGACGGATGGTGACCGGCAGCCCCTTCATCACCTTGAACAGGCCGAGGAAATCCTCCTTCTGCATCGGCAGAATCTTCTCCAGTGCCTTTTTGCGCCCTTCGACGTGGGCGGCGAGGATCATTTCGCGTACCGCCATGATCCGGTCCCCTTCGAAGAACATATGCTCGGTCCGGCAGAGGCCGATCCCTTCAGCGCCGAAATCGCGGGCGACCTGGGAGTCGTGCGGGGTGTCGGCATTGGTCCGGACCTTCATCGTCCGGTACTCGTCGACCCAAGTCATGAGGTTGCCGAAGTCGCCGGTCAGCTCTGGCTGCACGGTCGGCACCTCACCCTGCATCACTTCGCCGGTCGAACCGTCGAGGGTAATGACGTCACCCTTTTTGAACACCTGGCCGGACGGGGTGGTGAACTGCTGGTCGGTGTAGCTGATCTTGATATCGCCGCAACCGGCGACGCAGCACTTACCCATGCCGCGGGCGACGACCGCAGCGTGCGAGGTCATGCCGCCACGGGCGGTCAAAATCCCCTGGGCGGCGTGCATACCGTGGATGTCTTCTGGTGAGGTCTCGATCCGGGTCAGGATCACCTTGAGCCCGAGCTTGGCCGCCTCTTCCGCCTCGTCGGCGGAGAAGACAATCTCGCCACTGACCGCGCCGGGTGAAGCCGGCAAACCCTTGGCAACAACGCTTTTATCGGCGTCCGGATCGAGCGACGGGTGCAGCAGTTGGTCGAGCTGGGCCGGCTCGACCCGCAGGACCGCTTCCTTCTTCGTGATCAGCCCCTCTTCGACCATGTCGACGGCGACCTTGACCGCCGCCTTGGCGGTCCGCTTGCCGTTACGGGTCTGCAGCATGTAGAGTTTGTTCTTCTCGATGGTGAACTCGATATCCTGCATGTCGCGGTAATGCTTCTCAAGCGTCGCCTGAACTTGCATCAGCTGGGCAAAACATTCCGGCAGCAACTCCTCCATCGAACCGCTCCCCTGGCTCTTGAGAACCGGCTGCGGCGTCCGGATGCCGGCAACGACGTCCTCACCCTGGGCGTTGATCAAAAACTCGCCGAAGAACACCTTCTCGCCGGTCGACGGGTTACGGGTGAATGCGACACCGGTCGCGCAATCGTCACCCATGTTACCGAAGACCATCGACTGGACGTTGACCGCGGTCCCCCACTCTGCCGGGATATTGTTGAGCTTGCGGTAGGTGATGGCGCGAGCGTTCATCCAGGAACCGAAGACGGCGCTGATCGCGCCCCAGAGCTGCTCCTTCGGGTCGGTCGGGAAGTCCTTACCAAGCTCCTCCTTGACCTTGATCTTGAACTGGAAAACCAGGTCCTTGAGATCTTCGGCGGTCAGGGCGGTATCTTCCTCAACCCCCTTCTCCTCTTTCATCTTCTCGAGGATGTGCTCGAGGATATCACCGTCCATGTCCATAACGACGTTGGCGTACATCTGGATGAAGCGACGGTAGGAATCGTAGGCGAAGCGCTCGTCACCGCTCTGGGCGATTACGCCCTTGACCGTCTCATCGTTCAGACCGAGATTGAGGACGGTGTCCATCATCCCCGGCATCGACGCCCGGGCGCCGGAACGGACCGAGACCAGCAGCGGGTTGCTCGAATCACCGAACTTCTTTCCCATCAACTTCTCGACGCGGGCCAGGTTTTCCTCGACCTCGCCGGCGAGCGTCTCCGGGTAGTTGCGATCGTTGTCGTAGTAAGCGGTGCAGACTTCGGTGGTAATGGTGAAGCCGGCCGGAACCGGCAGGCCGATCGATGTCATCTCCGCCAGATTGGCGCCTTTGCCGCCCAGCAGGTTCTTCATGTCCCCACGCCCCTCGGAGATCCCGTCTCCGAAGAAATAAACGTACTTAGCCATCAAACTCCTCCTCAAAAGTTAGTGCCGGAGCCCCCGTGCTCCGATTGATTGGTTAACCCCGAAAAACGAAAACATTTCTAACGCAAAGGCGCAATGACGCAAAGAGAACCTAATTAAACAAAAAAAACATTACATCAATTGAACAAGTGCCTATCTGCCTTCCTTTGCGCCTTGGCGTCCTTGCGTTAAAAAATTATTTGGCACTTTCAAACAAAACAGCCGACTGCGATCAGTCGGCTATCTTGGTAAAGTCTGCAATGTCTTCGAACAAGCGGGCGATGGCAGTCAGCAGGGCCAGCCTGTTGTTCTTCAGTTTCTCGTCTTCAGCCATGACCATGACCCCGTCGAAGAAGGCGTCGACATGCTGCCGCAACGGAACGATGGTCTGCAAGGCGGTAACGTAATCACCGGCCTGTCGTGCTGCCTCGACCTTGTCGCCGACCTGACTAAAAACTTCGTGCAGGTTGCGCTCGCTCTCTTCCTCGAGCAGGGCCGGATCAACGACGATTTCAACGCCCCCCTTGATGATATTGGCGACCCGCTTGAAAGTAGCGGCGAGTGGTGCGAACTCCCCCTGCTCCTTCAGCTTGGCCAGAGCCGCGATCCGCGCCATGGCGTCATGCGGCTGATCGAAGGAGGCGGAGAGGACGGAATCAACCAGGTCGTTGGCGTAGCCCTGCCCGGTCAGCATATTGAACAGGCGCAGCCGGATGAACTCGACTACGTCCTGGCGGACCTCTTCGATCGGCCGGGTCAGCTTCTCCTTGAGCAGATCCAAGGCGCTGTCGACCAGTGCCGGGATGGAGATATCGAAGCCGCGATCGAGGATGATGTTAAGCACCCCGATGGCACTGCGACGCAGGGCGAAGGGGTCGGCCGAACCGGTCGGTATCAGGCCGACACCGAAACAACCGCAGATCGAGTCGATCTTATCGGCGATCGAGACAAAAGCGCCAACGTTATCCGACGGCAGGGTACCACCCGCCTCGATCGGCAGGTAATGCTCGTGGATGGCGATCGCGACCCGCTCATCCTCCCCTTCGATCCGGGAATACTCGCGTCCCATGATTCCCTGCAACTCCGGGAACTCATAGACCATGCCGGTCTCGAGGTCGCACTTGCTGAGCAGGGCGGCACGCTCGGTCAATTCGGCCACCGACGGATCGAGCTGTTTGGCGAGGTCGGTCGCCAGCTGCTTGAAACGCATTACCTTCTCGTAGCTGGTGCCAAGTTTCTGCTGGTAGACAACACCCTTGAGCGCTTCGAGGCGGGTTTCGAGCTTGACCTTCTGGTCTTCCTTCCAGAAAAACATGGCGTCGGAGAGACGGGCGCGGATAACCCGCTCGTTCCCCTTGACCACGACCTGCGGATCTTCGGCCCGGGTATTGGAGATGGTGATGAAGTGCGGCATCAGCTTGCCGTCCTTATCGACCACGGTGAAGTAACGTTGGTGCTCACGCATGCTGGTGATCAGCAGTTCACGCGGCAGCTGCAGGTATTCCTCTTCGAAGGATCCGACCAGCGGGGTCGGATCCTCGACCAGGTAGGTGACTTCCTCAAGCAGGCCGGCATCCTCGTTAAGACTGCCTCCGACCGACTTGGCAGCTTCGACAATCCCTGCGGCGATCGCCGCCTTGCGCTTGGCCGCATCGGCGGTAACGAACTGCTGTTCGCACTTCTGCTCGTAATCGGCGTCACCGGTTACGGCCATTTCCTGCGGTGCCATGAAGCGATGACCACGAGAACTGTTGCCGCTTTCCAGGTTGCCGAAACTGAACGGCACGACCTTGCCGTCGTAAAGAGCGACGATCCAGTGCATCGGCCGGGCGAAGCGGATATCGAGATCCTTCCAGCGCATCGACTTCTTGAACGGGATGTTACCGATCAGGCGGGGCAGGATTTCCGGAAGCAGTTCAGTGGTCGGCCGCCCCTTCTCCTCTTTCTCGACCATCACATACTCGCCTTTTTCGGTCTCGACGATCTTCAGCTCGGAGGCCTCGACCCCCTGACCGCGGGCAAAACCGGCGCCCGCCTTGGTCGGGTTGCCGTCGGCGTCGAAGGCGACCTTTTTGGCCGGCCCCATCGCCTTGATTTCCATGTCGGGCTGCTGCCCGGCAACATCGGCAACGGCGATCGCCAGTCGACGCGGGGTGGCGAAAGTCTTGATAGCACCGAATTCGATCCGGGCCGTCTCCAACTCCTTGCGGATCAGCCGCTCCATGTCGGTAACGGCCTTCGGGACAAACCCGGCCGGGATCTCTTCGGTTCCTATTTCGAGAAAAAGTTCTGCAGCCATATCAGTTAAATCTCCAGAAAAGTAGAGCTTCTTATTTCTTCAGCAGGGGGAATCCCATCTTCTCGCGCTGGGCCACGTACCCTTCGGCACAGAGCCGGGCCAGGTTACGGACCCGGCCGATGTAGTTGGCCCGCTCGGTCACCGAAATGGCACCGCGTGCATCGAGCAGGTTGAAGGAGTGCGAGCATTTGAGGACGAAGTCGTAAGCCGGGAAGACCAGCTCCTTTTCGACCAACCGCTGACACTCGGCCTCGTACATGTTGAACAGGTTGGTCAGCATGTCGGTGTCGGCCTCTTCGAAGTTATAGTGTGAGAACTCGACCTCGGTCTGGTGATGGATGTCGCCGTACTTGATGCCATCGACCCACTCGAGGTCGTAGACGTTGTCGACCCCCTGGATGTACATGGCGATCCGTTCGATACCGTAGGTCAACTCGCCGGAGACCGGCTTGAGGTCGATACCGCCACACTGCTGGAAGTAGGTGAACTGGGTAATCTCCATACCGTCGAGCCAGACTTCCCAGCCGAGCCCCCAGGCACCGAGGGTCGGCGACTCCCAGTCGTCCTCGACGAAACGGATGTCGTGCTTGTTCGAATCGATACCGAAGCTCTTCAGCGAATCGAGGTAGAGCTCCTGGATATCGAGCGGCGACGGCTTGAGAATAACCTGGAACTGGTAGTAGTGCTGCAGCCGGTTCGGGTTTTCGCCGTAGCGACCATCGGTCGGGCGGCGGGACGGCTCGACATAGGCGACCTTCCACGGCTCCGGCCCGAGCGAGCGCAGGAAGGTTGCCGGGTGGAATGTACCGGCCCCTTTTTCCATGTCGTACGGCTGCTGGATGACGCAGCCTTTTTTCGCCCAGTAGTTCTGCAGTGCGAGAATCAATTCTTGAAAAGTCACGGTACCTCCAAAAAGGATCGGGCAGGAGATACTGCCCGGCTCCAAATGTATACTGTATACAATTTAATGCGGTCGTTTCAGACCTCGGATTTTATCGTTTTTTATCTTTGACTGTCAAGGCAGATTATCCCCTAAAAAAGGCATTTTTGAGGGTTTTCACAGGTCGGGATCCGAGGTGAGACTCTCCAGGAAAGAGAGGGAGCGCAGCGGCCTTTGCAGGTGAATTTTAACCGCGCTAAAAATTGCCCGACCACCCTCTTCCAGGGTCTGGGGTGAAAGGTGGATATCGGCAAAATTATCCTGTGGCGACTGCAACAGGCGCGATAGCGAGCCGAGGGTCATCCGCGACAACCTGATCGCCCCCCGGTCGGCCACGCAATCGGAGCAAAGCGAACCACCCCGGCCGGCGTCGAAGGCGACAGTCTCCGCCAATCCGCCATGGCATTCGGAGCAATGCAGAAGATGCGGTACGTAGCCGACATGATTGAGCAGGCGCAGTTCGAACAGCAGCCGCGTCTCGGGCGTATTGCCGTTGCTCGCCAGGTGATCGAGAAAGCTTTGTAACAAATAATAGCTCTCCGGATGGGCCGGGTCGTCACCGATCAACTCCTCGATCAGCTCGCAACCGTATCCGGCCAGTGCCATCGCCTCGAGATCGTCACGAAGCCCGGCCCGCAGATCGATCAAGTCGACCTCGCGCAGGGAGAGCAGCTCGCCGTTTTTCGACGGACTCCAGTGGATACGGACTTGGGAGAAAAGGTCGAGACCGGCGCCGAAACGCTTGCGGCGTTTGCGAGCACCGCGGGCAAAACCCTTTCGCCGCCCGTGGTCCGGCGTGAAAAAGGTTACGATCCGATCCGCCTCACCGTAATCGAGGTGGCGCAGGATAATCGCGTCTGAGACATGGAGCTGCATGGAGAGCAGGATACAGAAGTGAGGAAACAGAATACAGAAAAAAGAGCCGACAATCCGGGTGGAGGCCTCGACAAACTACTTGAGCAATTGCAAGAAAAACGTCGCGGTGGCGAAATAGATGAGAATACCGGTGATGTCGTTGGCGGTCTGCACGAACGGAGCGGCGGCTATCGCTGGATCAACCCCGATTTTTTTGAAAAAAGTCGGCGCCATAACCCCCATGCTGGCAGCGACAGTCATGGCGATTACCATCGCCAATCCGACCACTAACCCGAGATAGGGATTGCCATGCCAGAAATAGGCGATCAGGCCCACGGTCACACCGCAGACCGTCCCCATGATCAGGCCGACCCGCATCTCCTTGAAAATGACACGGCGGATGGTGTTCATCTCGATTCGGCCGGTGGCGAAACCGCGCACGACGATGGTCGCCGACTGGCTGCCGACGTTACCACCCATGCCGGTAATGACCGGGATAAAGGAGATCAGGGCGAGCACCTCCTTCAGGGTCATCTTGAACAGCCACATCAGGTAGCCGGTCACCACCCCGCCTAAGAGGTTGGTGATCAGCCACGGTAGGCGCAAGCGGGCGATCTTGAACGACTTGTAGCCGAGAAGCAGCTCTTCGTCACTGGCACCGGCCATCTTGTAGATATCTTCGGTCGCCTCGGCCCGGATAACGTCGATGATGTCATCGACGGTGATAATACCCATCAGCTTGTTGGCATCATCGACAACCGGCACCGCCAGGATATTGTACTTCTCGACCACCTTGGCAACCTCTTCCTGGTCCATGTCGATACGGACGCTGATGATATCGCCGTCCATGATGTCCTTGAGCTTGCGCGCCGGCGAAACAGTCAACAGCTTGCGCAGCGACAACACGCCGACCAGCTGGTTGTGACTGTTGGTGACGTAGAGATAGAAGACCATCTCGGCATCTTCCTGCTCCTGCAGGGCCGCGATCGCCTCCTTTACCGTGAGCTCTTCCTGCAGCGAGAAAAACTCGGTCGCCATGATACCGCCGGCGGTCTCCTCGTCGTACTGCAGCAGCTGCTCGATCTCCTGCGAGTCCTCGGTCTCCATCTGCTGCAGGACTTGATCGGCCAGCTCCTCCGGCAGGTTCTGGATGACGTCAGCCGCGTCATCGTAGGCCATCTCTTCGAGAACTTCGGTTATCTGCTCCCTCCCGAGTTCGGTCAACAGCTCGGCCCCGACCTCCGGATCGAGTTCTGAGATGACCGTCGCCGAGGTCTCTTTATCTTCAATCAGGGTAAAAAGGATGTGCTGCTCGTTCAGTTCGAGCTCGCGAAAGAGATAGGCGACATCGGCCGGGTGGCTCTTGGCCAGAACCTTGGCGATATTATGATGTGCGTCGCGGCGAATCAGCCGCTTGACCGTTTCGATCAGGACTTGGTGACGGTGCTCCATTGGCCATCTCCAGGGGAAAAGCAGGAATCAACATGGCAAGGTAACACCCGAGCAAAGAAGGTGTCAACGCTTTGTAAACCTGTTGTTAAAAAGGAAGACCGCGCCTTGTTAATCGGCTTTCAACTTGTAACCGACACCATGTACGGTGAGCAGGAACTGCGGCGCGGAAGGATCTACTTCGATTTTCTTGCGCAGCTGCGCCACGTGCTGGTCGAGGGTGCGGGTGGTACCGAAGTAGTCGACCCCCCAGGCGGCGTTGAGCAGGTCGTTTCGCGACAACACCTCGTTCGGACGGGTAAAGAAGGCTTCGAGCAGCTTGAGTTCACGGGCGGTCAGGCTGAAGGACTCGGCCCCGCGCGTACATTCATAGGTCTTGCGGTTGATCCGGCATGAACCGATCTCAAATTCGTCGGGCAGGTCTGCAGCCGACCCCGCCCCGTTACGGTTCGAGCGACGCAGCACGGCGGCGATCCGGGCCCGCAGCTCGTGCAGGCCGAACGGCTTGGTCACGTAATCGTCGGCGCCGAGTTCGAGACCGACCACCTTGTCGATCTCCTCCCCCTTGGCGGTGAGCATGATGATCGGCACCTCGCTCCCCTGCTTGCGGATCTCGCGGCAGACGTCGTAACCGCTTTTCTCCGGCATCATCACGTCGAGCAGCACCAGGTCGGCTCCCTGCTGAGCAAACAGCTGCAACGCCGCCTGGCCATCTTCGGCGGTCAACACCGCGTACCCCTCTCCCTCGAGCAGGTCGACCAGACCGTTGCGCAGATTGGCGTCATCTTCAGCGATCAGGACACGGACACTCATGAGGGACTCCCTAGCGGCAGGGTCAGCTCGAAACAGGCCCCGGCCGGCTCCTGCGGACGGAAGGTGAGACTGCCATTCATCCCCTCGGCCAGCTGGCGGGCGATGCTCAGCCCGAGGCCGCTCCCCTGCTGGCGGGTGGTCAGCGAGGCATCGACCCGATGGAACTTGTCGAAGATCTGCTGGCGATGCGCGCCCGGGATCCCGGGACCGTTATCGCAGACGCGGAGATGGGCCAAACCGCTATCGGCATCGAGTTCAACGGTTATACGCCCGCCTGTGGCGGCGTACTTGATGGCATTGTCGAGCAGGTTGAGGATGACCTGTTCGAGGGCATCGCGGTCACCGTTGATCGCAATTTCCTCACTCGCTATCCGCCGCGTCAGCTGCATCCCCGCCTCCTCGATCCGCACCAGTTGACCGTCGAGCAGTTGATGCAGCAGGCCGTTCAGATCGATCCGCTCCCGCGAAAACTCCTTGCGCCCCTGCTCGAGCCGGCTGAAGTCGAGGACGTTGTTGACCAGACGGGTCAAGCGCTGGCTTTCGCGGACGATGGTCTGTAAGTAGTTACGTCGTTTTTCCGGATCGTCAATCCGCTCCTCGCCGAGCATCTCGGCGTACATGCGGATGGTGGTGAGCGGGGTCTTCAGTTCGTGCGAGACGTTAGAAACAAACGAGGTCTTCTGCCGGGCGTCGCGTTGATTGCGATGAGCCTGCCACAGCAGCAGCGAGCCGCCGAGCAGGATAGCGACAACGAAGGTGCCGACCAGAAGCGACGAGATCAGCATGAATCCGCTGCCGGTCGCCGCGGCCGAAGTATCGGAGAAGGCGGCGACCTGCCAATGCGGCAGGCCGGAAACGCTGACGCTGGCCAGGTAGTTGCTGTCGGCATCGATCTCGAGCGGCCCGACCTGGTGAAAGGTGTGGCCATTGCCGTCGATCAGGGCGTAGGTTTCGCCTTCCGGCGGGGCCGATGGAAAATTGCCGAGCAGACGGCTTAACAGGGCCATCATCTCGACCTCGACCCCGATCCGGCGTCCGGCCCCGGCCGGTTCGAACCAGCCGACCAAGTGCAGACGGTTATCGGCGAACCAGTGCCGCCAGCCGTCACTGCCGTTAACCGGCGCAATCGATGCCGGGGCCACTGCGTCTGCCGTCGGCGCCTGTTTAGCCAACTGCCGCAATTCCTGCCGCTCGGCGAGGACGCTGCTGATCTGTTCCTCCTCGGCCGTCGCCGTCACATCGGCCAGCGGCTCCTGCCAGTCCGACTGGTTGGCAAAAAGGGAGAGGTACCGGCGGATAAAACTCGCCTCCTCGTCGCTGGCCGGAAGCTCCGGGTCGGGATAGCGCAAACCGCGCCCCTGCTCCCAGACAAAGACGTTGCGCACCAGCGGGTTCGACCGCTTCCACTCCTCGAGCAGGTCAGTCTGACGGGTGAGGTCGGCCGCCGGCAACGTTTTCAGGGTTTCGAGCAGGCCGTCCTTGACCTCGGCGATCGCCAAATCGATATTGCCGGCGATAGCGGCCACCCGGTCTCCGGCAGTTGCCCGGGCGCTACTCTGCAGTCGCCCTTCCTCACCCTTGAGCAGGTAAAGGGCTCCGGCCCCGAGCAGCAGGGTCGGGACCAGGAGCAGAAGCCAGATTATGATCAGCCTGAATCGTTGCATAATCACCGTGTCATCGGTCGGGGGTGTCATCGGTCGGGGGCGTCATCCGCCCCCGACATCATAACAGATCAGTAGTCCTTTTGCTGTTTGCGTACCTTGTAGCTCTCCGAACGGAGCAGCTTCTTCTCGGCCGGCGCCATCGGTTCCGGCGCGGCGAAGGTATCGACATCCCCCTCAAGCTCCTGCTCCGCCTCTTCGGCGAGGTCGCTGAACCCGAGGACCTGGTTGCGGCTCGAAATCTCGGCGCTCTTCTGCTTCAGCTCCTGCACCGCCTCATCCTTGCGCCCGGCGTTGTAAAGATCGAGCGCCTTGTCGCGCGCCTCGGCCAGTTCGTTTTTGACCAGCTCCTCCTGGACTTTCTTGCTGGCCGAGCGGAGTACCTCCTCGCGGCTCTTCGAGAACCGGACCTGGGCCACCGCCACCGATTGCTCCTCGACGTTGGTCAGGGCGTTCTCGTAGTTGCAGCGGGCATCTGCGATCTTCTGCATTTCGTTTTCACGGCCCGGCTCGACCATAACCTCGACCAGGGCGTACTTCTCCTGGCCACCGTAAAGCTGGTTGAGGTAGATCTGCACCTGGTTGCCGCGGATCCTCCCTTCGCGGCCGATAATCCGAATCGGGCGAACCCCCTCGGGGCAGTCGATTTCGATGATCACCTTACGTGCCGCCACCGAAAGGACATCGCCCAGTTCGACCGCGAAGATGCGCGGCAGATCGCGACTGCTCTCGACGAAATAGTGATTGCCGTCACTGCGATCGGCGAGCTGGGTCATCAAATCTTCGTTGAAGTCATTGCCGATGCCGACGGTTGTCACCGAGATCCCCTCCTTGACCAGCGCCGCCCCGAGCCGGGCCAAGTCAGACGGCGAACTCGGACCTACATTGGCCAGCCCGTCGGAGAGCAGGATTACCCGGTGGACGTACGGGCCGTAGAGGTTCTTGCGGACTTCGGCCGCACCCTGGCTAACCGCACCGTAAAGGGCGGTGTTGCCGCCGGTACCGATGCTGCGGATGCGCGACTCGATCCATTCGCTGTTGGCGGCGCTCTGCGGCGGAACCAGGGTCTGGACGTTGTGATCGTAAACGACCAAGGAGAAGATATCCTGCGGTCCGAGCCGGCGCAGGGCGGTGATCGCCGCCTCGCGGGCCTTGCGGATTTTCTCGCCCGACATCGAGCCGGAGCGGTCGAGGACCAGGGTCAGGTTGACCGGGGGGCGGGACGTTTCGACCGGGATGGCCGGCACATCGAGGCTGACCTTGATCACCGTCTTCTGCAATTCTCCGGCTGGCAGGATGGTACGGTCGAGGGTGAGGTCACAGCCGACCAGCGGCTTGGCCTGCAGCGGCGAAGCGCCCAGGGCGACGAGCAGAACGAGCAGAACAGACAGAATGTAGTGTGTGTTTTTCATAGCCTTTCATCCTTTGAGTGACGTTAGCGGCGAAACCGGGGTTCGTGTTCTTTGCACCCAGTAGAACACCATCCGCCCCGCCGGTCGTCATCGGGAGGTCAAAGGTTTGTAAAAGATTTGTCAAGTCTGCACGGATGCGACCCGGAAAGGCAACAAAAAAGGGCAGACTCTGTCTGCCCCGGCAATTTAAAACCTGTGTGATGAGTGATATTAGACAACGTGTCTCAATGCACCTGGCGAGCGATGAGATAGTCGTTGATCTGCCGCTCGAGCTCGGCCCGCGCCGTGTCATCGAGATTATTGCTCGCCGCTTCACGCAAGGAGTCCGTTCCGCCGCCGCAGGTGTTACAGGCGATACCGTAGCGATAAAGCAGGGTACCGATATAGGGATGGGCTATAATAACGTCTTTGATGGCTTGTGCTTCGATTCCGTTGATGAGGCTCATGAATTAGCTCCTTTCGTGCCGTTTTTGATTTCAGCATAAAGGAGCTCAACGAAAAGAAACATGATCTGGGTCAAACGGGAGAATTTCAATTTTTACTGTCGAGTTAAACCTTAGACTTTGCTGGTAGAAATTTTTTTTCATGCACCAACAATCTTCAAAACTTCCCTGATGCCGACAAAATCTCCCTGCTCTTCTTTTAAAACATGCTTCTTGAAATCGCATGCCATACATTTTGCCATTTTCGAAACAGCATCGCCCTGCACCATACCCTCACAAAGGGTTCTGGCCAGTGCCCAGCAGGTTCGTCCGGCATTTTTCCCACCGTTGATATTATCGAGTCTGGTTTCAGTTGCAGCAGGGCAGACCCCCAACTCCTGAACCTTGGCGCCGCCCTCTTCCCGGCCGCAATTGAAAAATTCCCAGCAATTCTGTTTTGACATAAACACCTCCGAAAAAAATCTGATCGAAATAATAAAGTATTGAGAATATTTACTTTATTATTTTAATAGACAAATAAATTATTCAAGGTATTCACCACTGTCAACCGTTCTAATGAATTAACATATATGGAATCCCGTTCAGCTAGACCTTAAAGCCAAAAAAATAAAAAAAACCCGCCTCCTTCTTGAAGCTGACAGAAAGCGCAATAAAATTAGAACAGTCTTAGAATAAGGAGGCGCGCCATGAAGACGATGCAACCATCTCCCACCGTATCCGACCAATCTCTGGAGAGCAGCGACCTGTCGTCCGTCGATGCTAAACCGGAACACAACATCCTTCTCGGCATCTGGCGATTCAGCGATCCGAAGATCAGTCTCGCCTCTATTTCGTCGATGTTCCTCGGCGCCTGCGCCGCGGCGGCGGCCGGTCCGATTCACTGGGGATGGTTGCTGCTGACGGTGGTCGGCATCATCGCCCTGGAAGCGGCCAAGAACGCCGCCGGCGATGTTTTCGATTACGAGGCCGACATGGCGGTCACCGACGAGGACCGGAGCCCGTTTTCGGGAGGTAAAAGAGTCATTGTTGACGGGCTGATGACCCACCGACAGACGACGATCACAGCCGCCCTGTTCTACTTGCTCGGCATTACCGCGGGGCTGGCGATTGCCATGCTCCACGAACCGCGCATCATCTTCTTCGGCCTGGCCGGGGTCGGGCTCGCCTACTTCTACAACGCCCCGCCGGTCCGGCTCTCGTATCATGGTCTGGGCGAGTTGGCGGTCGCCGTCGCCTACGGTCCGCTGATCTGCTGCGGCACCTACATGGTGCAGCGGCAGACGCTTCCTGCTGACGTTATCCTGATCGCCGTCCCGCTCGGCCTGCTGATCTCGGCGTTCCTGGTCATCAACGAGTTCCCCGATCGCAAGGCGGACCAGAGCGCCGGAAAGATGAACCTCGTCGTCCGCCTTGGTGAGAAACCGGCAGGCAGGCTGTTCGCGGCGATGATCGTTGTCGCCTACATGATTATTATTGGGCTGCAGTTATCAGGAGTGGTCACCGGCGCCTGGGGCGGGCTGATCGGACTGCCGTTCGGGATCATGGCGATCGCCAGGATTTTGCAGACGAAAGAGACGGCGCTGGTCATCCCGGCGCAGAAGTGGACGCTGCTTTCATTTGTTCTGACAGCGGTCGGGAGCGGAATAGGGCTTGTTCTTTTCTAATTCCGAGAAGTTCCCATATATCACGTCAAAGTTCGAAGAAATTGTTACAAAAGTTTTACCGAATCCGGGCAGAAAAGGAGAAAAAATGTTTCATAATTGAATAAAGCGATTTAAATCGAAAGTGCAACATGAGCCCCCTCCTCCGCAAAAACCTGACTGCCAAAACCTCGGAGTCGAGCTATACCCTCGGAGAAGAAATCGCCAACGGTGTTACCCACGGCATCGGTGCAATCCTGGCCCTCACCGGGCTGATCTATCTTGTTTATTATTCAGTTATCTTCGGCAACAGTTGGCACATCGTCAGTTGTACCGTTTACGGCGCCACCCTGGTTCTGCTTTACACGATCTCGACCCTCTACCACAGCATCCCGTCCCCCCGGGTCAAATCGGTCATGCGCATCCTCGATCACTCATCCATATTCCTGTTGATCGCCGGCACCTACACCCCGTTTATGCTGGTCAGCCTGAACGGGCCATGGGGCTGGAGTCTGTTCAGCGTTATCTGGGGGCTGGCTTTGTTCGGAATTGTTTTTCAAGCGGCTCTGCAGAAAAGCTGGGTAGCAATATCTGTGGCCCTCTACATCTTGATGGGATGGGCGGTTGTCGTTGCGGTCAAGCCACTGCTCGCTGCCATCCCGACCAACGGCTTTTTGCTACTGCTCTTTGGTGGCTTGGCCTACACCTTCGGTACCCTGTTTTACATCAACAAGCAGTTACGCTTTCATCATGCGATCTGGCATCTCTTTGTGATCGCCGGCAGCGCCTTCCACTTCTTCGCGGTATTTTTCTACGTCGTTCCGAACGGCAGCTAAAAAGAGGCCACCCTATAAGGTGGCCTCCATGCAAGTTCCGACATATAAATGCGATATTAAAAGTGATGCACGAACCGGAGGTTGTAACGATCCCCCTCCGGACGATCCTCGACGCTGCTCTCGAAATAGGCGTTGAGGAACAGGTGTGAATCCTGGGAGAAATGATAGACCAGGCCGGGGCCAATGGCGAAGACCTTTTCGTCGTCTCCAACATCAACACCGTTGACCTTGGTATCGCTGATCTGCTCGAAGAAATAACCGTTCAGACCAAGGCGGAGCTGCTTGGGCATAAGCTCGTAGGCCATGGCAAAGTTGGCGTGAATTGCCTGGCCCGGCTCCAGCTTGGCACTCCCCATAAAATCATCGTTTTCATCGTTCCAGAGATAATGCAGACGCCAGGAAACGGTCGCTTTCGGACCGAGGAAGACCGTCGCCGCCCAGTAGGGATTGAACGAAAAATGGTTGCTCCCCTGGTTTAGACTTTTTGTTTTCTCGTAATCACCGGTCGGAAAGATCATCTGGAACTCGACCCGGTTGAGCATCAGCGGACCTTTTTCACCCATAATCGGATCCCACTGCAGGTAGGGGCCGACCAGGAGATCGCCGAGACCGGAACCATTATCGGTCAGAGCCGGTGAATTCTCATCGAGCGAAACAATCGGCAACATGACATTGAGGCCCCACTTGGCACTTCCGAGGATGACCTGATCCGACTGGTAGATATATTGATTCATCAAAATTGTTGCATCGACCTCACCCGGAGGCCCATCTACCAATTTATCAGCCGTATAAAATTGCAGGTATTCGGAGATGTAGTGGCCGGGGCCGGCCGGTGGGCCACCATCGAGGAAACTCGTGAACCCGAGATTGACATTCGGTTGAAGAAAAGCAAAGACATTACTCGCAGAAAAAATGATCGCGAGCGAAACAGAACAGACCAATAGATTACGCAACATCTTCATTGATGCCTCCTTAATCGTCATTGATTAAAATTCCGGGTTAATCCTGAGAAAAATCCGGCTCTATAAAAACAGGTAAACGGGTTTATCACCACGAAAAAACCAGAACCGATTATTAACGCAAAGACGCAAAGTCGCCAGGACAATATACAACCCAAAAGAGCCTCCTTTTTATGGTGATAGCCAAAGACCAAAGCGTTTAATGCCTTAAAGATTTCGACTTTCCCCATAATTTTTGTTCTTGCTTTTCTTTGCGACTTTGCGACTTTGCGTTAAAACAGACCTTGCTCTTCGTGACACCGTAAAACTTTTAGATAAAGAATCAGTGCGCTTCGTGCCAGTTTTTCCCGGCGCCGACCTCGACCAGTAGCGGTACCGTCAGCGGCACCGCGTTCTCCATCTCTTGCCGGACCAGGCCGCGCACGATCTCGAGCTCATCCTGCGGCACATCAAAGACCAGTTCGTCATGAACCTGAATCACCATCTTCGCCTTGAGCCCTTCACTCTTGAGACGGCGGGCGATGTTGATCATCGCCACCTTGATGATATCGGCGGCCGAGCCCTGGATCGGGTAGTTGATGGCGTTGCGCTCGGCGTAGCTGCGCAGGGCGCCGTTGCTGCTGTCGATATCGGGGATGGCGCAGCGCCGGCCGAGCAGGGTGGTGACATACTTGTTCTCCCGCGCCTGCTGGCGGCAGCTCTCCATGAAATCGCCGATATGGGCGTAGCGGGCGAAGTAGTTATCGATGAAGACCTGCGCCTCCTTCGGCTTGATGCCGAGATCCTTGCCAAGACTATATGCCCCCATGCCGTAGATAACGCCGAAGTTGATCGTTTTTGCCTGGCGGCGCTGCTCGGGGGTGACCATCTCCGGGAAGACTCCGAAAACCTCACTGGCGGTGCGGGTATGGATATCCTCGTTGTCGGCAAAGCTCTGCTTGAGGGTCGGCTCGTCGGCCATGTGGGCAAGGATGCGCAGCTCGACCTGCGAGTAATCGGCCGAGAGAATGAGATTGCCGTCGGACGGGATGAAGGCCTCGCGGATGCGCCGCCCCTCCTCGGTCCGGATCGGGATGTTCTGCAGGTTCGGGTCGCTCGACGAGAGGCGCCCGGTCGCGGTCACCGCTTGGTTGAACGAGGTGTGGATGCGACCTGTCTCGGCATTGATCATCTTCGGCAGAGCGTCGGCGTAGGTATTTTTGAGTTTCGACACCGAACGGTAATCGAGGATGCGGGCGGCGATCTCGTGCTCACCGGCCAGGTTGTTGAGCACCTCGACGTTGGTCGACCAGCCGGTCTTGGTCTTCTTGCCGCGTGGCAGCTGCAGTTTTTCGAAAAGCACTTCGCCGAGCTGCTTTGGCGAACCGATATTGAAGCTGCAGCCGGCCAGCTCGTGAATCTCTTCTTCGAGAGTCGCGAGCCGTCCCTCCATCTCCTTCGACAGGGAGGCGAGGAAGTCGCTGTCGACCCGCACGCCGTCCCACTCCATCTCGGTCAGCACCTCGAGCAGCGGCATTTCGACCTCGCGGAACAGCTTGCCCTGTTCTTCCTGCTCGACCATCGGCTCGAGCTTTTCGGCGAGGCGCAGGGTAATGTCGGCATCCTCGGCGGCGTAGACGACCGCCTTTTCGATCTCGACTTCGGAGAAGCAGATCTGCTTCTTGCCGCTGCCGGCGACCTCGCTGTAGGGGATGGTCCGGTAATCGAGCAGGTCGGCGGCCAGCGCATCCATGCCGTGCGACTTGGCGGCCGGGTTGGCCAGGTAGGAGGCGAGCATGGTGTCGCAATCGACCCCTTTGACCGTGATCCCGGCGCGGCGCAGCACCAGGGCGTCGTACTTGACGTTCTGGCCGATCTTGGTCGGCGCCTCGGCTTCGAACAGCGGCTTGAGGCGATCAATGACCCATTGCCGGTCGAGCTGCTCCGGCACCCCGAGGTAGCTGTGACCGACCGGCAGGTACCACGCCTCCTCCGGTTTCACCGCGAAGGAGAACCCGACCAGGTCGGCCTCAGTCGCCTTGAGGCTGGTCGTCTCGGTATCAAAGGCGAAGCGGTCGACCGCTTCGAGCTTTGCCAATAGTGTTTCGAACTCCTCTTCGGTCTGAACACAGTGATAATTGTCACCACTCGCCCGCTCGGAAACGGAGAACTCCTGCAGCAGCTTGTGGAACTCGAGCCGCTTGAACAGCTCGGTCAGCGCCGCGTTATCCGGCTCACCAAAAGTGTAGTCCTCGCCCCCAGCAAGCGGTACGTCATCGACCAGGGTGACCAACTTTTTCGACAGCCGCGCCTGTTCGCCGAACTGCTCCAGGTTTTCGCGGCGTTTTCCTTTGAGTTGATCGAGGTTGGCGAGCAGGTTCTCAACCGACCCGAATTCGGCAATCAACTTGACCGCCGTCTTCTCGCCGATCCCCGGAACCCCCGGAACGTTGTCCGAACTGTCGCCGGCCAACGCCTGCACCTCAATCACCTTGTCCGGCGTCCCGCCGAAGCGCTCGGCGACCTCGGCCGGACCGGAGACCTTATCCTTCATCGTATCGTAGAGGCAGACCCGATCCGTCACGATCTGCATCATATCCTTGTCGCCGGTGACTACCACCACCTCGTAATCATCGGCAGCAAACTGTTTGGCCAGGGTGGCAATGATGTCATCCGCCTCGAAACCGGGCTTTTCGATACAGGGGATATTAAACCCCGCGACCAGCTCCTTGATCAGCGGGATCTGAGGCACCAGGTCCTCCGGCATGGCGGCCCGGTTCGCTTTGTACTCGGGATAAAGCTCCTTGCGGAAGGTCGGCTCGCGGGTGTCGAATACGACCGCGAAATGCTGCGGCGTCTCGTCACGGATGATCTTGAGCAGCATGTTGGCAAAACCGAACACGGCGTTGGTCGGTTCCCCCTTGCTGTTGGTCAAGTGCCGCACCGCGTAGTATGCACGATAGATGTACGACGAACCGTCGATCAGGTAGATTTTTTTGCTTTCATTGCTCATGTCATGACTCCGAAAATTGATTCACGGATTATTTCACAAACCAGGTCAAAGGTGAAAGGTTAAAGAAGAAAGTTTCGGGCCTCATTCAGTCTTCTGCCCTTGACCTACAGCCTTTAACCTTAAACCTTTAACCCTTGTCCTTTGTCCTTCAACCTTATCAACCTAACCTCTTTGATTTCCTTGCTTTTTCGCTATAATGATAATATTGTTTAATATTTAATTAAGTTTGGAATCGACGATGCTGGTACTTCAATCAAAACAGGTCAACGCCTTCCTCCTGCTGATGGTCTGCTGCTGCGCACTGGCGATCGGCTATATGTGTGCCCAGGTCGCCGGCTACCTGCTGCAGCCTACCTCCGGATCGACCACCGAAACTGGCCGTTCCGACAACCGGTCCGAAGTTTCGACCGTAGACACTGGAATGATCATCAAAGGGAATATATTCGTACCGGCCGAGCGCGGTGACGAGATGGAGGTCGCCGTCGAGGCCGAACCGACCCCGATCGTCGAGAACCGCAACAGCAACCTTAAGCTGCTCGGGACAATCGAGGGGGGTGACAATCCGCTGGCGCTGATCGAAGTCGACGGCAAGGTGATGATCTTCGGCCTCGACGACTCCATTCCGGGAAGTGGAGAACTCCATACGATCCAGCGCAACGAGGTCGTAATTCTTCTGGCTGATGGCAGCCGCAACCGACTGACGATCGAAAAAAACGAACTGGCATCAGCAACACAGGCACCTTCTTCGCTTACCGGTGACGGGATTCGCGATCTCGGCAACAACCGCTGGTCGGTCTCGCGGGACGAGGTCGAGCAGGCCCGCAGCAACATCAATCGTCTGCTCAAATCGGCCCGGATGGAGCCGAATATCGTCAACGGAAAAACCGAGGGATTTGTCGTCAAGATGATCCGTCCGCGCTCACTGCTGGCCCGGCTCGGAATCCGTCGCGACGACACCGTGACCCGGGTCAACGGAGTCGAGCTCAATTCGCCTGAAAAAGCGCTGCAGATATTTCAGCAACTGCGCGAAGCGAAGCGGTTGAGCGTCGATCTGAAGCGGGGCAACCAGAACCTGACGTTCGACTACGAGGTCAACTAGGAGAGAATCCATGAAGAACCGCCTGCTCACCTTTATTACGCTGTTCCTGCTGGCACTCGCCGTCGGCGCACCGGCCGTTCCGGCCGCCGAGGAGAACGGAGACGGCATCGCCCTCGACTTCCGTGACGTCGAACTGACCGACCTGATCCAGGCGATCAGCGAGATGACCGGCAAGAACTTTATCTATGACGACAGCATCAAGGGAAAAGTCAGCATCGTCTCGCCCGACCGGATGTCGTCCGACGAGGCGTACGAAGCCTTCCTCTCGGTGCTGAGCGTCACGGGGTTCACCATCGTACCCTCCGGCAGCACCAACAAGATCGTTCCGATCCGGATGGCCAAGGAGAGCAACCTTCCCGCCGGCACCCGGCTCCCGACCGGCGAGCAGTACGTAACCCAGCTGATCCGGCTCAAGTACGTCGATGCCACCGACCTTGCCAACACGGTACTGAAAAGCCTGGTCCCGAAAACGAGTGACCTTGCCGCTTACGGGCCTTCGAACACGCTGATCATTACCGATAACGCCGCCAACATCGATCGTTTGACCCGGATCATCAGCCAGCTCGACCGGCCGACGACCCTGGAACAGATCGAAATCGTCGCCCTGCAGTACGCCGGCGCCGAGGAGATGGCGGATATCATTACCCAGCTGCTGAGCCGCGGGGGGGGGACAAAAGCCGCGAGAAGACAGGGTACCGACGAGTCGGAAACGACCCGGGTCATCCCCTACCCGCGCACCAATTCACTGATCGTCGTCGCCGCCAAGGGAGAGCTGCAGACGGTCCGCAGCCTGGTTACCCAACTCGACCAGACACCGCCCGACGACCGCTCCTACATCAACGTCTACTATCTTGAGAACGCCGACGCAACATCGTTGGCCGGCACACTCAACGAAATCCTGACCGGTATCGACAAACGCGCCCGCCAGACCCGGGCGGATCAGTCCAGCCAGACCCCGCTCGATTTGAAGCAGGTTACGATCACCGCCGACAAACCGACCAACGCCCTGATCATCAACGCCCGGCCGGAGGAGTTTGAGATCATCAAGTCGATCGTGAAGAAGCTCGACATCAAGCGCAAGCAGGTCTTCGTCGAGGCGCTGATCATGGAACTCTCGCTCGATGCGACCAAGGATCTCGGCATCTCGCTGCAGGGTGCGGGGACAACCGACGACGGCGTCATTATCGGCAGTAGCAACCTCAACACCGGTTCGGTCGGAGTGACCGACTTCCAGGACAGCGGCACCGGCCTACCGTCAGTCCTTGGCCAGGCGGTCAACGGCCTGATGGCCGGCGGCTTCTTCAATCCGACGACGATCGACACCCCGGACGGCGGCACCCTGACCGTGCCGGCGCTGTCGGTCCTGATCGACATTTCGCAGAAGGACGGCGACATCAACATCCTCGCCGCCCCCCGGCTGCTGACCTCTGATAACGAGGAGGCGGAGATCATCATCGGCTCCAACATCCCGGTTATCACCGAGCGGCTGACCGATTCCGGTGGCACCGGTCTTGCCCAGTCGGTCTCGGTCGAACGCCAGGACGCCGCCCTGACTCTGCGCTTCACCCCGCAGGTCACCGAGGGGGACCAGGTCCGGCTCAATATCTACCAGGAGGTGACCGATGTCGCCACCAGCAGTGTCGGCAACGTCAATGAAGTCGGACCGACCCTGACCAAGCGCTTGCTGCGCAACACGGTCATCGCCGAGAACGGCCGCACCATTGCCCTCGGCGGCCTGATCAGCACCAACCTCCAGGACACCATTCACAAGGTACCACTGCTCGGCGATATCCCGATCCTCGGCTGGCTGTTCAAGAGGCGCAGCGTGGACGAACGCAAAACCAACCTGCTGGTCTTCATCACCCCGCACATCATCCGCTCGGCAGACGACCTCGATCGGCTGACCCAGCGCTCTCGCGAACTGATGGAGCGCTACCGGACCGAAAAAATAAACTTCGACCAGCCGGTCGAAGCGCTTGAGCAAGACATGAACGGCTACAGCGACGAGACCTTCCCGACACCGGGGCAATCGTCAGAGGAGTAATCACCACTGTGGAATGGTTACGTCTCGGAACAATTTTGCAGGATGAGTTCGGCGTTCCGGCCGAAACGATAGAGTCCGCCGTTGCGATTCAGCAACAGCGCCCGGAGCGGCTCGGCCGCATCCTCTGTCGGGAGGGCGGGCTGCCGGAAGAGACGCTGGCCCGGGCCCTGGCCCGCCAGCAGCGGCTGCCGTTTCTCGAGACGATACCCGATGATGGTGACAACGAAGAGCTGCTGCATGCCCTGCCGATCTCCTACGTCCGTGAAAACCTCGTCTACCCGCTGGCGATGGATGACGACCGGATCTCCCTGGCCGTGGTCGATCCGGGCAACAGCGACCCGCTCAATGATCTGGCGACCCTTTTCCGGCGGCCTATCGATATATCGGTCACAACCCCCGAGCAGCTGCGCCACGCGATCAACCTCAGTTACGAGAAGCATTCTGAAAAAGCCGACCAGGTGATGGTCGACATCAACAGTGGTGAAGACGAGGTTCGGCTTGAGCCGAACGACCTGATCGATGCCAGCGACGAGGCGCCGATCATCCGTTTCGTCAACAGCCTGCTGACCCAGGCGTACAAGCAGCGGGCCAGTGACATCCATATCGAGCCGGCCGAGACGGAGCTGTTCGTCCGCTACCGCATCGACGGTATCCTGCACGAAATGCTCCGACCGCCGATCAAGGCCCATGCCGCAATCGTTTCGCGGATCAAGATCATGGCTCACCTCGACATCGCCGAAAAGCGTCTCCCCCAGGACGGGCGTTTCGATGTCCGCATCGCCGGACGCACCATCGATGTAAGGGTCTCGGTGCTGCCGACAGACCTCGGCGAACGGGTGGTGCTGCGCCTGCTCGACCGCTCCGACACGCTCCTCTCGCTCGAACAACTCGGCCTCGATGCGCAGCTCCTGCACCGGGTCGAGGCGATGATCGGCAAGAGCCACGGCGTCTTCCTGGTCACCGGTCCGACCGGCTCCGGCAAGACCACCACCCTCTACGCCGCCCTGATGCGACTCAACGACCGGGAGAAGAATATCATCACGGTTGAGGATCCGGTCGAATACCGGCTCCCCGGCGTCGGCCAGATCCAGGTCAACCCGCGCATCGACCTGACCTTCGCCAACGGGCTCAGGTCGACCCTGCGCCAGGACCCGGATATCATCATGGTCGGCGAAATTCGGGACCGCGAGACCGCCGAGATCGCCGTCCAGTCGGCCCTGACCGGGCACATGGTCTTCTCGACCCTGCACACCAACGACGCCGCCTCGGCACTGACCCGGCTGCTCGACATGGAGATCGAGCCGTTCCTCGCCGCCTCGTCGATCGTCGGCATCCTGGCCCAGCGCCTGGTGCGCAAGGTCTGCCCCCAATGCAGCGAGAGCTACCGCCCGGACCGGGAACCGCTTGTGGAAGCGGGTCTCGCCGACCTGATCCCCGAGGCCGCCGAGCTGAAACGTGGCATCGGCTGCAGTGCCTGTCACGGCAGCGGCTATCGCGGCCGCATCGGTATCTTCGAACTGCTCACCATGAC
>PKTZ01000096.1 GCA_002868925.1 Desulfuromonas sp.
CTCATCGAGGTTCGGCGGAAGAATGAAGATAAATACCCCGTTTCCAAGGTTCTTCTTCAACTGGGCAGCCCCCTGGCAGTCGATATCGAGCAGGACGTCGTGACCGTCCTGTTGCGCCTGTTCGAGCACCGCAAGTGAGGTGCCGTAGTAATTCCCGTGGACCTCGGCCCACTCGGCGAAAGATTTCTCTTCGATCATCTTTTTGAAGATTTCGGTCGATACGAAATGGTAATCGACGCCATCCGCTTCACCGCTACGGATCGGCCGGGTCGTATACGAAATCGACATCTGCAACTCGGGGAACGTCGCAAGCAACTCCTTGCAAAGCGATGTCTTGCCGGCTCCAGAGGGAGCTGAAACGATATAAATCAGACCTTGTCTCGACATAGATACTCTTGAAAAAACAGTAATAGTTTATTCGATGTTCTGAATCTGCTCGCGGATCTTTTCCAGCTCAGCCTTGATCTCAACCACGATCTGCGTCAATTCCGAATCGTTCGACTTCGAGCCCATGGTGTTTGCTTCGCGGTTCAACTCCTGGACGATGAAGTCCATCTTGCGGCCGATCGGCTCGTCCGACTCAAGCACCGATTCGCTCTGGTCGAGATGGCTGGCAAAACGGGCCAACTCCTCGCTGATATCGCAACGATCGGCAAAGACAGCAATCTCCTGCGTGATCCGTTGCGGATCGACCGACACGTCGTCCGGCAATCGAGCAAGTCGCTCCTTCAGTTTGATCTGCCATTCAGTGACAACCCCCGGCGCCCGTTTTTCGACATCTAACAACATGCCGCGCAGGTTGCCGAAACGAGAAACGATGTCCTTCTGCATCGCCTCCCCCTCCCGGGCACGCATCTGCTGCAATGCCTGCAGAGCTGCGTTCAGGGCCTGCATAGCCAAATGCGCCAGATCCGATTTCTCGATATCGATCTCGCGGGTGGTAATGACATCCTTCTGCGCGACCAGCAACTCGAGCGACACGTCGCCGACAAGACCGTACTCCTCGGTCATTTGTCGAAACAGTTTCAGATAGGAGTCAGCAACCGGCCGGTTCAGTTCCGGGCCCATGCCGGTATCACCCTGCTGCTCGATCTGGAAGAAGATATCAATTTTCCCCCGTTTAATTTCGGAGGAAACCGCCTTCCTGATATCATTCTCCAGAGGCACCAGGTACCGCGGAGCCTTGATCGAAATATCGCTAAACCGGTGATTAACGGTACGGATCTCGACCGTAACGGCGAACATGTTCGATGTCGCCGCCCCCTTACCATATCCGGTCATACTGTTGAGCATACTTTTTTATCCCTTCAAATTTTCAACAACTTCCGTTTCTGGCGAAAACGACCCTGACCGTCTTCAATAATATCATGATATCGAGCCACAGGTTCCAGGTATCGATATATATCAGGTCGAGCTTTACGATTTCATCAAAATCATCAACATTGTTTCTTCCGTTGACCTGCCACATCCCTGTAATCCCGGGTTTGATACTGATGCGCCGGCGGTGCCAATTATCATATTCCGATACTTCGTCCGGCGTTGGAGGGCGTGTCCCGACTAGACTCATATCACCTTTCAACACATTCCAGAATTGCGGTATTTCGTCTAGACTCGTCTTCCTCAGAATATTGCCAACCTTCGTAATTCGCGGATCTTTTTTTATCTTGAAGATTGCCCCGGTCATTTCGTTCTGGGCCAACAACTCTTCTTTGCGTTCTTCGGCATCAACATACATTGAACGAAATTTCCATATACAAAATTTACGACCATTTTCGCCAACACGTTCCTGACAGAAAAAAATCGGCCCAGGATCTTCCAATTTTATCGAAATTGCAATGAAGGGGAATATAATTATTAAGATCAAAAGCCCGGTTAACGAGCCAAAGATGTCAAGCAACCGTTTTAGCATCAATTGCTGAGCATCGAGGCTTTTTGTATGAAACGTTAGTATCGGCAACCGGTCCTCAAAAACACTCAAGTCAGTTTTGTACTTGGATAAATTAAAAAAATCGAGAACCAATCGAACCGTTACGCCGAGCGTTTCTAACTCGGCCAAATAATCTTCGACATTAACAACATGATTTTTGGGGATACAAAAGACAACTTCATCGACCAAATTCTCTTTACAGATATCGACAACTTGATCAATTCTCCCCAGAACCTTGTAGCCAAGGATTTCACTCGGAATTTCAGTTGATGAAACCTGAACAAAACCCGCAACACGGATACCCCAGTCGGCGTGATCTTCCAGAAGACGAATAAACTCTTTAGCTTTTTCTTGCGTTCCGACAACCAGGCAGTTCCTCAAGTTGAAGCCACGTCGTCTGAAATGACTTAAAACAAATTTGCTTGAAATACGCAGCGTTGTAATCAGCAAAAAAGAGAACAATATGAAAAACAGAATCAAACCTCGGCTGAAATGATCCCTATCAACAAAAAGAACAAGTGCCGACAGGGCTAAACCACAGTAAAAATGGACCTTCAACAACCGAAGAATGACATCAAAATAACTGTAACGTCTTAAGGAATGATACAAACCATTATAGTTAAGAGATACAAGCCACGCGGGTATGGCAATAAAGAGGACCCAAATGTAGTTATCCAGAGATGTGAGTCTTCCTGGAAATTTAGTGCGAACGTAATAGGCAGCCAGAAACGCGGTGACAACCAAAACCAGGTCACACACTTTAGTCAGTCTATTTATAAGCTTTGCCTGCTCTTTTAACATTATTTCAGCTTGTTATTGGTTTTTTGAATGTAACGTCATGGCTTAAGTATATTTTTCAACACAAAGAACTGAAGCTTTTACCAAATAACGTCTTAGATTGCAGTCCTGGCCTGGGCAGGGGGCCATATATATCAACGTCCTAC
>PKTZ01000121.1 GCA_002868925.1 Desulfuromonas sp.
CGTTGCTGCCGGCGATATCCCAGACGCTGTTCCAGCCCGGAATCGCCGGGGAGTTGGCGGTACCGGCGGCGATGCCCCAATCGGTCGGGACAACCGGAGTGGCCGGACCGTTCGGACCGGGGACCGCGATCTGCATCGCGACGGTTTCGCCGGACGGGGTCATATTGGTAAATCGCGCATCGACCTCGAACGAACCGCCGGGTGCAACGGTCACTGAGGTGCCGACGACCCCATCGATCGCGGTGGTGATCACGGCATTGGTCGTGTCAGCCGCCGTGTGGCAACTGGTACAACTGGTCGTCTTGCCCGGCCAGGCCTGCGCCTGTGAAGGAATCAGCAGCCCGCCTGCGGCTGCAATCATCAGCGCTACCAACGCTATCCCGAATCTGAAGTTTTTACTCACACCGATCATCATTCCGCCTGTCCTTTGATGTATTGAAAGTCGAAACGTTACTCAAATTACAATCTGCAATTATTCTCAGCCGTTGGCCGCTTCCCGCGCTTCGATGCCGGCATCGCTCCGCATCCGCGGATTGGCATCACCCAGGATGTCCTCGATTTCACGCAACAGGAACTCACCCTTGTCGGTCAGGTAGACCGCCAGGGCGTGACGCCCGGTCGGGACCGACTCGGTCCGCAGCAGGTCGTGCCCCTTCATCACCGACTGCCCCTTCTCGTGCACCATAAAGCGGGAGAGCAGCTTGACGTTGCGGCTCAGGGTCCCCTGCGGCATATCGAGCTGCCGGATCAGCTCCGGCATGGTGACCCCCGGGTTCTCGGCTACCGCCAGGTAGATGGCGAGATGCTGGCTCGGCAGATCCTTGTTCACGTTTTTGCGAAGATGCTCGACAACTTTGGCGAGACGGCTAATTTCGTTCATATCCAATCACTCCCCCGTAGGTTTCTTTTCGTTGGGTGTTTTGCCGTTTGGCGTAACCAAGGACGCACCACGGGCACGACAAAGAAACAAGCAAGCGATGTTCCCCGATACCAACCGCAGAAATTCAATTCAAAAATGAATGGATTTGATAAATCACGCCCTTCTCGAAGAGGATCAGGCGGAAGCGCAAAAGATATTGATTTTAAAGGGTTTTATTTTTCAAAAACTTCAGGCGCACAAGAAAAACAAGGGGAAAAGAAGAAAGATTGATTGACAGGCGGGAGTCGGTAGCGGAACAAATACGCATTATATGCGGATAGACGAAGCGCAATATATATCGACAAAGCAATCTTTATTGCACTATTTAAAATTTTTTAATTTCTAATTTCACATCAATTCTGGACGGTTCCGGCCCGGCTTTTTGACGTGGATGATTCATGGAGTGGTGAATAGACGGAAAGCATAGGAAAATTCGGTGACAGTTACCTTTTTACACGGGTATTCACGCTCAGCAAAAAAATCGGGACAGTCCCCCTTCGGGGACAGCCCCGATGGTGCGACCGCCGCTATTCCTTCTCTTCCTGCCGCCGCTTCAATCGCTGGTTCAACGCCTGGCGGGTGATGCCGAGCATCTTGGCGGCGATCGCCTGGTTCCCCTCGGAGCGCTTGAGCGCCTCGTCAACCAGGGTCTGGGTCGCCTCGGCCAGGGTCGGGAGCTGCAGGTCGAACTTGATGTTCTGCCCCTGCCCCTCTTCCGATGTAACCGCTGTCATTTCGCGGGTGTCACCGATCGCCTTTTTAAACACGTCCATCGACAGCAGACGCGAGGTGTGGTGACCGACCGCCTCGTAGACCATCGAACGCAGCTCCCTGATATTGCCGGGAAAATGGTAGGTCTTGAGCAGAACGACCAGCTCATGCGGATAGGACGGCACTTTCTTCTCCATCGACTCGGCCGCCTCGATCAGGAAGTTGTCGAGCAGCAGTGCGATATCGTCGAGCCGGTCGCGCAGCGGCGGCAGTTCGACGTGATGCGCCTTGATCCGGTAATAGAGATCCTTGCGAAACTCCCCCTGCACCACCTTGACCTCGAGCTCCTGATTGCTGGTGCAGACGATGCGACCGCGGAAGATCTCCGGCCTGTCGGAACCGACCGGCCGGTACTCCCCCTCCTGAACCAGGCGGAGCAGCTTGAGCTGCGAGGCCTCGTCGAGGTTGCCGACCTCATCGAGGAAGAGGATGCCCCCTTCGGCCTGCTTGAGCATGCCGTCCCGCGCCTTGACCGCCCCCTGGAAGGCGCCGCGCACATGACCGAACAGGGCGTCGGCGAAGCCCTGGGCGTCGTAGTCGGCAACATTGAGCGCGACCCACGGCTGGTCGGGAGAACTCAACCGGTGGACCGCCCGTGCCATCAACTCCTTGCCGGTGCCGCTCTCGCCGGTAATCAATACCGGTTCGCGGCTCGAGGCGATCGCCTGGATGTAGTTGAAGATGGAGAGCATCTTCGCGTCGCGGGTGATGGTGTCGGCAAACGCCTCGTGGTAGGTGGGGACATCGTGCAGCACCCGCGAGCTGAGCTCGACGTTCTCCTGCTTCAGCTCCTGGAACGACAGGGCGCGCTGGATACCGGCGAGCATCCGCTCCTGCTCCGACGATTTGACGAAGTAATCGAAGGCGCCGTTCTTGACGGCCTGCACCGCCGTCTCGATCTGGTTGAGGCCGCTGATGATGATGACCGGAATCTCCGGGTGCTGCTCAATGATCTGCGGCAGCAGCTCCTCGCCGGTGATGTTCGGCATCATCATATCGAGCAGGACCAGGCAGACCTTTTTATCCTGCAGGATGTTGAGCACCTCGCGGCTGTCGTCACAGAGAATGACGTTGTTGATGCCGAGCGAGCGCTCGAGGGTGACCGACATGCTGCGCAGCCAC
>PKTZ01000185.1 GCA_002868925.1 Desulfuromonas sp.
CATGTTGCCGTTAAATGAAAAGTAGCCGACGGCGCCGCCGTAGATTTCGCGGCGGCACGGTTCGAGCTCATCAATAATCTCCATCGCCCGGATTTTCGGAGCGCCGGAGAGGGTGCCGGCCGGGAAGGTGGCGCGGAAAACGTCGATAGCATCGCTCCCCTCTTCCAGCTCACCCTTGACGTTGGAGACGATATGCATGACGTGCGAATAGCGTTCGATGACCTTGAGTTCGCTCACCTCGACCGTACCGCTCTTGCAGACCCGACCGAGGTCGTTGCGGCCGAGATCGACCAGCATGATATGTTCGGCCAGTTCCTTCTCGTCGGCCAGCAACTCTTTTTCGAGGATCTGGTCCGCTTCGAGCGATTTGCCGCGCGGGCGGGTACCGGCGATCGGGCGGACATCGACCCGCGAGCCCTCCTTGCGCACCAGCACTTCCGGCGAGGCGCCGACAACCAGAGTCTCACCGAAACGGAGGAAGAACATGTAGGGGGACGGGTTGATCGTCCGCAGTGCCCGGTAGATATCGAATGGGTCACAGGTCAGGTCACCGGAAAAGCGTTGCGACAGGACGACCTGGAAGATGTCGCCGGCCCGCACGTACTCCTTGCATGCCTCCACCGCCTGCTCGAACTGTTCCCTTTCGAAATTCGGGATCAGATCAAGTTCGGACTGTTCGTCGACCTTCTGTTCCGGCAAGATCAACGGTTGCCGCAGCTTGGCGATCAGGGCGTCGATGGCGGCGAGCGCTTCGGTATAAACGCGCTCCGGGTCCGCACCATCCTCGACATGCGCGTTGCAGACCACCTTGATGGTCTGCCGCATGTTGTCGAAAATCAGCAGGGTCTCGGTCAGCAAAAAACAGCTGTCCCAGGTGCCGATCTGGCGTTGGTTCTTATCCGGCAACTCCTCGACGAAGCGGACCATGTCGTAACCGAGGTAGCCGACCGCTCCACCGAAGAAGCGGGGCAGTTCCGGCAGCTCGACCGGCCGGTATGGCGCCATGAATTTCTTGAACTCGGAAAAAGGATCTGTGCACTCGCCGGAAAGGATGACCTTTACCCCGTCAAGTATTTCGAAATAGTTATTACGGCTGCGGAACATCTTGCCCGGCCCGGAGCCGAGAAAGGAATAGCGGGCCCACTTTTCTCCTCCTTCGATCGACTCGAGCAGGAAAGACGTTTCTCCGTCATCGATCTTCCGGAAAGCGGAGACCGGCGTCTCCATATCGGCCAGGATTTCCCGGTAGACCGGCACCAGGTTGCCATTTTCAGCGTGCGATTTAAAATCCGAAAGTGTTGGAAAATACATTGAAATATCCGTTGCTCAAAATGGAATAAATTAGCATGGAAAGATCAGATCGGTCAAGCCGACTATACCCGTCAACTAACGATTTGACGGGATTTTTTCGCGTCAGGGGTTGACCCTGACTTGCGAAGCTGATAAGGATGTCTGCACCGAAAAATATATCCCTTTTCAAAACAGGATTCCAACCATGATCAAAGCTGAAAAAAACGATATCGTAACCGTTCTTTATACAGGACAACTGACCGACGGCACCCTCTTCGACGAGACACCGGAGGAGAAACCGCTCAAATTCATCATCGGCAAGCAGGAAGTGATCCCGGGGTTCGAAGAATCGGTCGAAGGGATGTTCCAGGGCGAGACCAAGACCTTCACCATCCCCTGCGACAAGGCCTACGGCGAAAAGAAACCAGAGTTGATCGAAAAGGTCGAACGTAGTGATCTTCCCCAAGACCTCGAACTTCACCAGGGCGGCCTGCTCGAAGTCACCCAGCAGGATGGTTCGGCATTCCAGGTCAAGGTGGTCGAGCTAACCGACTCCCATGTCACCCTTGACGCCAACCATCCGCTCGCCGGCGAGGACCTGGTTTTCGAAATCGAGCTGGTTTCGGTTATGAAGAAACCTCTCAACTAAAAACCCCAGAGTTATAAAGACAACACGAACCCTCTACCAAGCCCTTTAGTTCAAACTCAAATTGCCGGTCCGTACTCTGATTGTCATTTTACGTCATGACTGAGGTCCGGCTTTTTTGTCGAACCCTGATCACCCCCTCCAACTGTGAACAAAGCCCATCCCGGCAAGTTCCATTCATAACAATATCGTAGAAACCGTTCTACGAATAAAAAGTAGTCGAAAATACCTGCTCTCTTAATTTTCTGGTAAAATTTCGATCAAACAGGGAGGTAAACATTGATTAAAACAGTTGTTTTAACAGGGCTTCTTTTGCTATTCCAGTTCGGCTCCGGAATTTGTTACGACTTAAAGACGGGAGAAGCACTTTTCAACGACCCATCCCTCGGCACCAACGGTAAAAGCTGTGCGACATGTCATCCTAATGGCAAGGGTCTTGAAGAAGCGGGCGAGTACAACGTGGAGATGCTGACCGAGTTTATGAACTTCTGTATCCGGGATGCGCTGAAGGGACAACTCCTTCCGCACGACGACCCGCGTTTGGCAGCGATGGAGAAGTACGTCCGCACTTTTTACAAACCAAAAAAGTAGGGCTATATATTTATAATAGAAACAAAAAAAGGCGGAGCCTAAGCTCCGCCTTTGATCTTTTAATATGCGGGACGAATTACTCGTCCTTTTTCTCTTCCTCTTCAGCCGGTGCTTCTTCAGCCGGTGCTTCTTCAGCCGGTGCTTCTTCAGCCGGTGCTTCTTCAGCCGGTGCTTCTTCAGCCGGTGCTTCTTCAGCAGCAGCTTCTTCGGCTGGTGCTTCTTCGGCCGGTGCTTCCTCGGATTTCTTTGGCGCAGCCTTCTTCGCCGGCTTCTCCTCGGCCTTCTTTTTCTTCGGCTTCGGCGTAAATTCCTCTTCAACAAATTCAATCAGCGAGAGGGCGGCGTTGTCACCGGAGCGGTAACCGAGCTTGACAATCCGAGTATAACCGCCCGGGCGATCAGCGTAGCGCGGAGCGAGACGATCAAACAGCTTGGCCACGACATCCTTCTCGCGGATTACTTCGAGGGCCTGACGACGGGCGTGCAGGGTCCCCTTCTTGCCGAGGGTAATCATTTTTTCTGCAAGTTTGCGCAATTCCTTGGCTCTTGCATCCGTGGTCGTGATCTTCTCTTTGTCGATCAGGGAAGTCACCATATTGCGAAGCATGGCCTTGCGGTGGCTCGAATTGCGGCCGAGCCGGCGGCCTGATTTTCTGTGACGCATCTTACAGCTTCCTTTCTACGGGTAATTCAAGCAGAGAAGATCAAACCTCGTCGTCGCTCTTCTCAATCATTTTCATGTATTCAGGGTCAGGGAAATTCTCCAGGGTCATGCCGAGAGTCAGCCCCATTTCCGAGAGGATATCCTTGATCTCGTTCAACGACTTGCGGCCGAAGTTCTGCGTCTTGAGCATTTCCGCCTCGCTCTTCTGCACCAGGTCCCCGATCAGGCGGATATTGGCGTTCTTGAGGCAGTTGGCGCTTCGAACCGAAAGCTCGAGCTCCTCGACCGAACGGTAGAGGTTCTCGTTGATCTTCTTGGTCTCCTCATCCTCTTCCACTTCCGGCGGCTCGATATCATCATCGAAGTTGATGAAGATCTGCAGCTGCTCCTTGAGGATTTTTGCCGAGTAGGCGAGCGCATCATCGGGACGCACACTGCCGTCGGTGAAAATCTCGAGGGTCAGCTTGTCGTAGTTGGTGATCTGACCGACACGGGCGTTGGTCACGGTGTAGTTGACCTTCTTGATCGGCGAGAAGATCGCATCGATCGGAACCGTGCCGACCGGGGCGTTCTCATCACGGTTGCGCTCGGCCGGGACATAGCCCTTGCCGGTCGTGACGACCATATCCATCTCCAGATCACACTCTTTGCCACAGGTGGCGATGTGGTGATCCGGGTTGAGAATCTCGACATGCGAATCGGTAACGATGTCACCGGCGGTGATCACTCCGGCACCCTTCTTGACGATGCGGATGTTACGGCTGTCGTGGCCATGGACCTTGAGCAACACCCCCTTGAGGTTGAGGATGATATCGGTCGCATCTTCGGTCACACCGGGAACGGTCGAAAACTCATGCAAAACATTCTTGATCCGGACAGACGTAATCGAAGCCCCCTGCAAAGAGGAGAGCAGAATGCGCCGCAGGGCATTGCCAAGAGTCGTACCGAAGCCACGTTCAAAAGGCTCGGCGTAGAATTTCCCATAAGTATCGGTCAGAGTTTCTGACTCGATCTGGAGTCGCTTGGGTTTTATGAGTTCTCTCCAGTTTCTATACATGCGTATCCCCCTTGCTGAGGTGCATTAAATCAGTGGTTAATGACTGATTACTTTGAATAGAGTTCGACGATCAGCTGTTCCTGGAATGCCGGAGTCGTCATTTCGGCGCGGACCGGGAGGGTCTTGACCGTCCCCTTGAAGGCATCACGCTCAAGCTCGACCCAGGACGGAACACCACGACGCATCACACCGTCGAGGGCTTCGTTGATCCGGGCGATCTCACGGCTCTTCTCACGAACTTCGATCACATCACCGACCCGTACCTGGTAGGAGGGAATATTGACCTTGCGGCCGTTGACCAGGAAATGGCAGTGACGGACAAGCTGACGTGCTTCGTTCCGGGAGGTGGCGAAACCGAGGCGGTAAATCATGCTGTCGAGACGACGCTCGAGCAGAACCATGAGATTTTCACCGGTAACGCCCTTCATCCGGTCGGCGCGCTTGAAGTAGGAGCGGAACTGCTTTTCGAGCAGACCGTAGGTCCGCTTGACCCGCTGCTTCTCACGCAGCTGCAGGCCGTAGTCGGAAACCTTGATCCGGCCCTGACCGTGCTGACCCGGAGCATAGTTTCTCCGCTCAACAGCGCACTTGTCGGTATGACAACGATCACCCTTCAGAAACAACTTCATATTTTCCCGCCTGCACTGACGGCAGACAGAACCAGTATATCTAGCCAACGCTCGCTCTCCTTTTTAAACTCTTCTGCGTTTCGGCGGACGACACCCATTATGCGGAATCGGCGTCACATCCTTGATCATGGTCACGTTCAGGCCGGCCGCCTGGATTGCCCGCAAAGCCGACTCACGTCCGGAACCGGGCCCCTTGACACGGATCTCGACACTGCGCAACCCATGCTCCTGAGCCTTTTTGGCAGCCTCTTCAGCAGCAACGGAAGCGGCAAACGGGGTGCTCTTACGTGAACCCCGGAAGCCCTGGCCACCTGCAGTCGCCCAGGAAAGAACATTTCCGCTGACATCCGTAATGGTTACAATCGTATTGTTGAATGTCGCCTGGATATGAGCGATCCCGTTGGCAACATTCTTCTTTTCAGTCTTTTTTCTCGATCTTCTTCCTGGCTTAGCCATGATTATTCACCTTATTTCTTGCCGGCAACGGTCTTGCGCGGTCCTTTACGGGTCCGGGCATTAGTTTTCGTTTTTTGGCCACGAACCGGAAGGCCGCGACGATGACGGAGGCCACGGTAGCAACCGAGATCCATCAGGCGCTTGATGTTCATCGCCTTTTCGCGACGCAGATCACCTTCCACTTCAAATTCACGGTCGATAATCTCACGGATCTTGGCAACTTCGGCTTCCGTCAGATCGTCTGAGCGGGTGCTCAACTCGACGCCAGCCTGGGCCAGAATCTTCTGCGACGAGGAACGACCAATACCGTAGATATAGGTGAGGGCGACCTCAATCCGCTTGTTCTTCGGTAAATCAATACCAGCAATACGTGCCAATGTTTCCTCCTATCCCTGTCTCTGCTTATGCTTGGGATTTTCACAGATGACTCTGACAACTCCCTTGCGCTTGACAATTTTGCACTTGTCGCACATTGGTTTGACTGAAGCACGGACTTTCATAACTCACTATCCTTTTTTGCATGCGCCGTATGCGGCGGTTTATCTTTTGTCGAGACCGCAGCTAAAGCGCTGTCAGAATCTCTGGTCCGTTTTCGGTAACTGCTATCGTGTGCTCAAAATGACAGGATAGCGCACCGTCTATGGTTACCGCCGTCCAGCCATCTTCCAATATTTTCACACCCGGCTGACCGGCGTTAATCATCGGCTCAATCGCCAGGGTCATCCCCGCTTTCAGGCGCGGCCCCTGTCCCGGGACTCCGTAGTTCGGAACCTGTGGTGCCTCGTGCAGGTTGCTGCCAATGCCGTGACCGACAAATTCCCGGACAACGGTAAAACCATCTTTTTCCACATGGGCCTGAACCGCATGTGAAATATCGGAAAGGCGACCACCGACCACCGCGGCCTCGATCCCTTTCGCAAGTGACTCCTCGGTCACCTTGAGCAGGAGCGATGTTTTCTCATCGATCTTACCGACCGGCGCGGTAAATGCCGAATCGCCGTGAAACCCGTCATACAGAACACCGAAATCGATGCTCAATATCTCGCCCTCCTTGAGGGGTCGGTTGTCGGGAAAGCCGTGAACAACCTTTTCATTCGGTGATGCACAAACCGAGTACGGGAATCCGCCGTACCCCTTGAAGGCCGGTTTCGCCTTCCGTTTTAAGCATTCGGCCTCGGCCAGTCGGTCAAGCTCGAGAGTGGTGACTCCCGGCGCAACCTTTTCCCTGAGAATCGCCAGAATCTCGGCCACCATGCGGCCGGCGACTCTCATCTTCTCAAGTTCCTTGGCAGACTTGAGAACAATCAAATCAGACCGCCTGCAGAGCGTCCAGCATCTGCTTCTGCACAACGTCGATCTGCTGCATCCCGTCGAGGGCTTGAAGCAGGCCGGCGTCGGCATAATAATCAACCAGCGGCGACGTCTGCTCGTTGTATACGTCGAGCCGCTTACGGATCGTCTCTTCCTTATCGTCGTCGCGCTGAATCAACTCACCGCCGCAGGCATCACAGACTGCGTCGACCTTCGGCGGATCGAAGCTGATATGGAAACCACGTCCACATTCCTTGCAGGTACGACGACCGGTCAGACGCTCGACCAACGCTTCGACATCAACCTCGAGTGAAACGACGGCATCAAGTTCCTTGCCGAGGTCCTTGAGGTTGTCAGAGAGGGCGTCAGCCTGGGGCACCGTCCGCGGAAACCCGTCGAGTATAAAACCGGTATCGCAATCAGGCTTCTGCAACCGTTCCTTGACGATACCGATAACCACCTCGTCAGGAACCAGACCGCCGGCGTCCATGAAGCTTTTCGCCTTGAGCCCCATCGGTGTCCCTTCCTTAACCGCCGCCCGGAGGATATCACCGGTGGAGATCTGGGGGATACCGAACTTCTCAGTCAACATCGTCGCCTGGGTACCCTTACCGGCACCGGGAGGTCCTAACAGTATCAACTTCATCTAGTCTCCTCCCTAGCCGCGACGGCCCTTGATCGAAACCCCCTGCATGAACCCTTCGTAAGAGCGGGAGATCAGGTGTGCTTCGATCTGCGAAGCCGTATCGAGTCCAACCCCGACGACGATCAGCAGCGACGTCCCACCGAAAAAGAACGGTACATTGAACTGACTGATCATCAACGTCGGCAGAACGCAGACGGCGGAAATATAGATAGCACCGGCAAAAGTGATCCGGTTCAAAACAGTGTCGATATAGTCAACGGTCGCCTTGCCCGGTCGGATACCCGGCACGTAGCCACCCTGTTTTTTTATGTTGTCGGCAACATCGATCGGATTAAAAGTGACCGCCGTGTAGAAGTAACAGAAGAAGACGATCGCGGCGACGTAAATCACGTTGTACAGGATATTGGTCGGGGTCATCATCGACGCAATGGTCTGCACCCACGGCACGTCGACCAAGTTGGCCACGGTCGCCGGGAACATGATAATCGAGCTGGCGAAGATCGGCGGGATAACACCGCTCATGTTGATCTTCAGCGGCAGGTGGCTGGTCTGGCCACCGCTACGCGCTCCGGCGACCCGTTTGGCATAGTGGATCGGCAGACGGCGCTGAGCCCGCTCCATGAAGATAATAAAAGCGATAACAATCACCATCAGGACTACAATAATGATCATCACGAAAATCGACAGTGCGCCGGTCTTCAGCAGGCGGATCGAGTTGACGATCGCCGAAGGCATATTGGCGACGATGCCGGCGAAGATGATCAACGAGATACCGTTGCCGATGCCCCGTTCCGTGATCTGCTCGCCGAGCCACATGATGAATGCGGTACCGGCAGTCAGGGTGATAATGGTCAGAAGAATAAAGCCCATCCCCTGGTTCGGCACCACCAGCTCGCCGGCCGGGCCGCGCATGCTCTGCAGGCCGAACGCAATACCGGCACCCTGTACAACCGACAGGACAATGGTCCCGTAGCGGGTCCATTTGGTGATCGTTTTGCGTCCCTGCTCCCCCTCTTTCGAGAGGCGCTGTACCGGTTCGAAAACGACGGTCAGCAGCTGCAGGATAATCGAGGCGCTAATGTATGGCATGATGCCGAGGGCAAACACCGTCATCCGCTCGAGAGCACCGCCGGTGAAAGAACTGACCAGCCCGAGAAGGGTCCCTTCGGTCCCTTTGAAAAACTCGGCCAAAACCGATGCGTCGACCCCCGGTGTCGGTACATGACAACCGACCCGGTAAACGGCAAGCATGCCGAGGGTGAAGAGGATCCTGCGACGCAGTTCAGGAATCTGGAAGATGTTCTGGACGATAGCGAGCAATTTAGATGACCTCGACTTTGCCGCCGGCTGCTTCAATCTTGGAAACCGCCGATTTGCTGAACTTGTGAGCCTTGACCGTCAGGGCATGCGGCAGTTCGCCGTCGCCGAGGATCTTGACCCCGTCCTTGATCTGTCCGACCAGTCCGGTTTTGCTCAGAAGTTCGATATCAACAACGCTGTCAGCCTCGAACTGCGCCAGGTCACGCAGGTTGACCAGGGCGTATTCTTTGCGGCTGAGCGGAGTGAATCCACGCTTCGGCAGACGGCGTTGCAGCGGCATCTGACCACCTTCGAAACCGGGCTTAACGCCTCCGCCGGAGCGGGCATTCTGACCCTTGTGACCCTTACCGGACGTCTTGCCGGTACCGGAACCGGGACCGCGACCGATCCGCTTTTTGTTTTTTGTCGAGCCGATTGCCGGCTTAAGATTGCTTAAATCCATAGTCTTATTTCCTGACTCTTTATTCCTCGACGGAAACCATATGGGAAACTTTATTGATCATGCCACGCATTTCAGGGGTGTCCTGCAGAACAACGGTTTTGTTCAGCTTCGTCAGGCCCATCCCCTTGAGTACGCGCGAAAAGTATTCTTTCCGGCCGATCGGACTCTTCTTCAACGTAACCTTGATTTCTCCGGCCATCGCGACCTCTCTTTCCTAACTTATTCGCCGGCCGAAACACCACGGCGAGCCATGATCTGGTCTGCACTCTGCAGACGGCTCAGCGCGTTCAGTGTCGCCTTGACCGAATTGTGGGGGTTATTGGAGCCGAGACATTTCGACAGGATATCGCCGACGCCAGCAACCTCGAGGACGGCACGGATCGGGCCACCGGCGATAACACCGGTACCTTCCGAAGCCGGCTTGAGCAGAACTTTCCCGGCGCCGTACTTGCCAATAACATCAAAAGGAATGGTCCGATCCTTGAGCGGCACCGTAATCATGCTCTTGCGTGCCTTCTCGACACCCTTACGGATAGCCTCCGGAACCTCTTTCGCCTTGCCGAGACCATAACCGACACGCCCCTGCCCGTCACCGACGACGACCAAAGCGGAAAAGCTAAAACGACGTCCACCCTTTACGACCTTGGCGCAACGGTTGATATGGATGACGCGGTCCGTCAGTTCCATTTCATTTGCGTTATTCTTCTGCTGCATCAACAGTCTTCTCCTTCACTAGAAAGACAGCCCGGCTTCCCGTGCCGCATCGGCCAGGGCCTTAACCCGGCCGTGGTACAGGAATCCGTTGCGATCGAAAACAACCTGCTTGATATTCTGATCGAGGGCCTTCTTGGCAATTGCCGATCCAACCGCTTTTGCCGCCTCGACATTTCCCGGATATTTCAGGCCGTCGGCAACATCTTTGCTGACGGTCGATACCGAGGCGAGGGTTTTACCGGTAGTATCCTCGATAATCTGTGCATACATATGCTTGGCACTGCGGAAGATACAGAGACGGGGTCTCTCTTCGGTTCCGCGAACTTTCTGGCGGACCCGTGTCTGTCTTTTTACGCGTGCTTGACGTCTTTCTGCTGAAGCCTTCACGTCACTACTCCTTCTTCAGTACGAATTATTTACCCGCTTTACCGGCCTTGCGGACGATACGCTCATCGGCATACTTGATGCCCTTGCCCTTGTAAGGCTCCGGCTCACGGAAAGAACGGATCTTGGCAGCCGTAGCGCCGACCTGTTCCTTGTCACTTCCACTGACCACGATCGTGTTCGCCTTCGGATCGACCTCGGCCGAAATCCCTTCCGGCAACGGATACTCGATCGGGTGCGAATAACCGAGGGCGAGGTTCAGAACCTTTCCCTTCAGCTCAGCGCGATAACCGACGCCGTTGATTTCAAGGGTCTTGCTGAAACCCTGAGTCACACCATCGACCATATTGGCAATAAGCGACCGGGTAAGACCTTGCATTGCCGTCTTTTCACGTGGATTCTCCGGTGGGCAGACGATAATTTCATCAGCGCCGACCTCGACCTTCACACCGGCCGGAATCATTTTTTTTAGATTGCCTTTCGGACCTTGAACATTAATTTCCGTTCCGGCGAGCGCAACCTTGACGCCACTCGGAATTGCAATCGGTTTTTTGCCAATACGGGACATGAATCTACTCCTTAACCTCGCACATTACCAGACGGTGCAGAGAACCTCGCCACCAACTTCCGACTTGCGGGCTTCCGCATCGGGAAGAACCCCTTTGGAGGTTGAGAGGATTGCACAGCCGAGACCGTTTTTCACCTGCGGAATCTCGTCATTTTTGACATAGACCCGACAACCAGGGGTGGAAACCCGCTTGATCTCGTTGATCACCGGCTTCTCATCGGCCCCGTACTTCAGGTAGATACGGAGGACACCCTGCTTGTCATCAGGGGTCACCTTGACATTCTTAACGTAGCCCTGCTCCATCAGAACATTCGCTACTGCTTCTTTGATCTTTGATGAAGGCATATCCAGCTTGGCATGCCTTGCCATCCCCGCATTTCTGATACGGGTCAGCATATCTGCGATCGGATCCGTCATTCCCATGGATTCGACTCCTTCTCCTTGGTTACCAGCTCGACTTAATGACGCCGGGGATTTTACCTTCAGATGCCAGCTTCCGCAAACAGATCCGGCACATGTCAAACTTGCGATAATAGGCCCGCGGACGTCCGCAAATAGGGCAGCGATTGTACTCCCTGACCTTGAATTTCTTCGGCCGTACAGCCTTTATCGTCATCGATTTCTTAGCCACTTTTTCCTCCGCTTACGCCGCTACTTTATTTACGGAAAGGCATGCCCATCTTGCTGAGCAGTGCGCGTCCCTGTTCGTCGGTTTTCGCCGTGGTGACGATCGTTACGTTCAGCCCCTTGACCTTGTCGATCTTATCGAGCTCGATTTCGGGAAAGATGATCTGCTCACGAACCCCGAGGGTGTAGTTACCACGACCGTCGAATGCCTTGCGGGAGATGCCTTTAAAGTCACGGACACGGGGCAGTGCGACATTGATCAGACGATCGAGAAACTCGTAAGCCTTGTCACGACGCAGCGTGACGGCGCAACCGATCGGCATGTCCTCGCGCAGTTTAAACTGGGCGATAGAACGCTTGGCCCGGGTGATCAACGCCTTCTGTCCGGCAATGTTGGTCAACTCCTCAACCGCCGACTCGAGGACCTTGATATTCTGGATCGCCTCGCCAAGCCCCATGTTAAGAACGACCTTCTCGACCCGGGGAACTTCCATTTTATTCTTGAGCTGCAGTTCCTTTTGAAGTTCAGGAAGCATCTCGTTGTAATACTGTTCTTTCAGCCTTGCCATGGAATTCCTCCGTTACTTATCGACAATCTCGTTGCATTTTTTACAGTAGCGGACCTTTTTCCCGTCATCGAGAACCCGCTGTCCGGTCCGGGCCGCCTTGTTACAGGAGGAACAAACCAGCTGCACATTCGAGATAGCAACAGGTGCTTCCTTCTCGATAATGCCACCTTCGTTGTTCGTCTGGGTCGGGCGGGTATGACGCTTGATCATGTTCAGGTTCTCGACCAGAACACGCTGCTTCTCCGGTAGCACCCGGAGAACCTTGCCGGTCTTACCCTTATCCTTACCGGCCAGGATCATTACTGTATCGTCTTTTTTGACATGAAGCTTTGCGACAGCCATGGTCTTTACTCCCAATATTTTTACAGAACTTCCGGTGCGAGCGATACAATCTTCATGTAGCGCCGGGCCCGCAGTTCACGTGCGACCGGGCCGAAGATACGGGTCCCGACCGGCTCGCCAGCCTGATTAATAACAACGGCGGAGTTCGTATCGAAGCGGATCAGCGATCCGTCCTTGCGCGGGACCTCTTTCTTGGTCCGAACGATAACGGCGCGCACGATATCTCCTTTTTTCACCTTCGAATTCGGCATCGCTTCCCTGACGGAGCAGATAATCGTATCGCCGATACGGGCATATTTACGCTTCGATCCACCGGGGACCTTGATACAGATCAGCTTCCGGGCGCCGGAATTGTCTGCAACATCGAGCATACTCTGCATCTGAATCATGACTTGAACTCCTAAACGGTTACGTGCTTCTCAAGGATCTCACGCACCTGCCAACGCTTGTCCTTCGACAGCGGGCGGGTCTCGACGATCAGTACCGTGTCGCCGGTGGCGCAGGCGTTGTCGCCGTCGTGTGCCTTGAACTTGACGTTCCGCTTGATGTATTTCTTGTAAACGGGATGCTTAACCATCTGCTCAACCTTAACAACGACGGTCTTGTCCATCTTGTCACTGGTTACGACCCCGATTCGACTCTTACGATTTCCACGCTGTTTCGTCATGGCTTTCCTCGGCTTTTCTAAGCGCTCTTCTCTTTGATCACCGTGTAAACACGTGCGATATCTTTTTTGACCTGGGCGATCCGGGCCGGACTCTCCAGGTGACCGGTATGCAGCTGAAAGCGGAGATTGAACAGCTCCTCGTTCAGATCAGCGGACTTCTTTTCCAACTCGTCAACACTGAGGTCCCTGAGTTCTTTAGCCTTCATGGGGATCTTCCTCCCTGCTTACAAACTTGGTTTTCATCGGCAGTTTGTGCGCGCCGAGACGGAACGCTTCACGCGCGATCTCCTCGGTTACACCCTGCATCTCGTACAGCATCATGCCGGGACGGATTACAGCAACCCAGCTCTCGGGAGAACCCTTACCTTTACCCATACGGGTTTCGGCGGCCTTGGCGGTCAGCGGCTTGTCCGGGAATGCCCGGATCCAGATCTTGCCACCACGCTTGATATAACGGGTCATGGCACGACGCGCCGCCTCGATCTGGCGGGAAGAGAGCCAACCGCACTCGGTGGCCTGGAGACCGAAATCTCCAAAGTTCAGTTCCGTCCCGCCCGGATTCGTTCCCTTCATCCGGCCTTTGAACGTTTTTCTATGTTTTACCTTCTTCGGCATTAACATGACGCCAAACTCCTATTAAACAAAAAGTGCTTACTGCTGTGTCTCCTGGGCCAGAACTTCACCTTTGAAAATCAGGACCTGTACACCGATGATCCCGTAGGTCGTCTTGGCTTCGGCGAATCCGTAGTCGATATCGGCCCGCAGGGTGTGCAGCGGCACACGGCCTTCGCGGTACCACTCGGTCCGGCTCATCTCGGCGCCACCGAGACGACCCGAGCAGGTGATCTTGATCCCCTGGGCTCCGAACTTGAGCGACTGGCTGACCGACTTCTTCATTGCCCTGCGGAAGGCGACCCGGCGTTCGAGCTGCAGGGCGACATTTTCAGCCACCAGCTGGGCATCGACTTCCGGCTTGCGAACTTCCTGGATATTGATGAAGACCTCGTTATCGGTAATCTTCGCCAGTTCCCGCTTGAGAACCTCCACCTCGGAACCCTTCTTGCCGATGATGATACCCGGGCGGGCGGCGAAAATATGGATTTTGGTCTTGTTAGCAGCCCGTTCAAGCTCGATCTTGGAAATGCCGGCATGAAACAGGCGTTTCTTCAGATAATCGCGAAGCTTGATATCTTCGTGGAGCAGCTTGGCATAATCGGTCTCGGCGTACCACCGGGACTCCCAGGTCCGGATGACTCCGAGACGAAAACCTATAGGATGAACTTTCTGGCCCAAACCTCTACCTCCTCAGGCTAGCTTTTCTCGTCAAGCACGACGGTGATATGCGCGGTCGGCTTGCGGATTCTCGTTGCACGACCCTGTGCGCGCGGCATAAAGCGCTTGAGCACCGGACCCTGATCAACAGAAATGGTCTTAACAAACAAACGGTCGACATCACTTACACCCTTTTGTTCGGCGTTAGCAACGGCGGAGCTGACCAGCTTCGAAACGATGGCCGCCGACCGCTTGGGGGAAAACTTCAGAATATTCAGAGCGTCCTGCACCCCGCGACCCCGGATCATATCGACAACCAGGCGGGTTTTCTGCGGCGACAGGCGCGCACTTTTCAATGTGGCTTTCGCTTCCATTAAACGACTCCTTTACGGATGCTGAGCGCTTATCGCTTCTTGTCTGAACCGTGACCGTAGTAGGTCCGGGTCGGCGCAAATTCACCGAGTTTGTGACCGACCATGTTCTCGGTCACGAAAACCGGAACAAACTTCTTGCCGTTATGTACAGCGAAGGTCAGTCCGACAAATTCCGGAAAGATGGTCGAGCGGCGGGACCAGGTCTTGATAACCTTGTGCGAGCCCGGCTCGGTAGCATCCACCTTGCGCATCAGACTTTCTTCTACGTAAGGTCCTTTTTTGATTGATCTAGCCACTGTTGTCTCCTCTATTTCCTAAACGCAATTACTTCTTACGTTTACGGACGATGAACTTGTCCGTGCGCTTATTGGTACGTGTCTTATAGCCCTTGGTCGGAACGCCCCACGGGGTAACCGGATGACGACCGCCGGAGCTCTTACCCTCACCACCACCGTGCGGATGGTCGACCGGGTTCATGGCGACACCGCGCGACTGCGGGCGCTTGCCGAGCCAGCGGTTACGACCCGCCTTACCGATCTTGACGTTCTCGTGATCGGTATTGCCAACCTGGCCGATGGTTGCACAGCAGTCCTGATGAACCAGGCGTACTTCGCCGGAAGGGAGACGCAGCTGAGCGTATTTCCCTTCCTTGGCGGCGATCATGGCGTAGGTGCCGGCGCTGCGCGCCAACTGGCCACCCTTGCCGACCTTGAGTTCGACATTATGAACCCAGGTGCCGAGCGGGATCGACTTGATCGACAGGGCGTTGCCCGGGACGATGTCGGCCGACTCGCTGGCCACGATAACATCACCTACCTTGACACCGACCGGCGCCAGGATGTAGCGCTTTTCGCCGTCGGCATAATGCAACAGGGCGATATGTGCAGACCGGTTGGGGTCGTACTCGACCGAAGCGATCGTTGCCGGAATCTCTTTCTTATCCCTCTTGAAATCGATAATCCGGTACTTGCGCTTATGGCCGCCGCCGGTGTGACGCTTGGTAATCCGACCGTAGTTATTACGGCCACCACTCTTGGAAAGAGGCGCCAGCAGCGATTTTTCAGGCGTCGATTTTGTAACCTCTTCGAAGGTCGAAGAAGTCATGCCCCGGCGCCCGGCTGAGGTCGGCTTGTAGCTTTTGATCCCCATTATCCTAACTCCATTCCGTAAGTTTCAGACGATTAAACACCGAAAAAGTCGATATTGCTTCCCTCGGCCAAGGTGACGAAAGCCTTCTTCCGGTTCGAACGCTTGCCGAAGTTCAGGCCGACCCGCTTCACTTTGCCGGCGACAATATTGGTGTTTACATTCGTTACTTTTACATCGAAAGCCTTTTCGACGGCCTGCTTGATCTCAACCTTGTTGGCATTCATGGCGACCTCGAATGCGACAACCTGGTTGTCTTCCTTGAGCTGGTTCGTCTTCTCTGTAATCAGAGGCTTCTTAATAATCTGATGCAGCGGCTTCATTACGCTAACGCTCCTTCCAACTTGGAAACGGCACCCTCGGTGATCAGCATGTTCCGATACTTCATCACATCGAATACATTGACGCCGTCACTGCGCAGGACCTTGACGTGCGGCAGGTTGCGCGCCGAGAGCTCGACATTAGCGTTGCCCTCATCGATAACAACCAGCACGTTATCCAGTTCGAACCGACCAAGGATCTCCGAAAAGCCCTTGGTACTGATCTTCTCGACCTGCAGGTCATTTAAAACGGTCAGCTTCTCCTCCTTGAAGCGGAGGGAGAGAGCGCTCTTGAGCGCCGATTTCTTGACCTTACGATTCAGCTTGAACGAGTAGTCACGCGGGGTCGGTCCGAAGACAACACCACCGCCAACGTGGTTCGGAGCAGTAACCGTACCCTGACGGGCATTACCGGTCCCCTTCTGACGGTAAGGCTTCTTGCCACCGCCACGGATCTCGCCCCGGCTCTTCGTCTTGGCGTTGCCGCTGCGACGGGCAGCCAGCTGATAGCGGACCATATCGTGGATAAGGTATCCCTTGACGTCGGAATTGAAGACAGCGTCGTTCAACTCGAGGTCGGAAACCTTTTTCTTGTTCATGTCATAGACAGCAATTTTAGCCATGATCTATCTCCTGCCTCCCAGGTTCTGCTCTGTTTACTTGCCAGCCTTGACAGCTTTTTGAATCATAACAAGACTGTCGCGCGAGCCGGGGATGGCACCCTTGATAAGAAGAATGTTCTGATCAGGGCGTACTTCAACGACTTCCAGATTCTGAATGGTCTTGCGCTCATTACCCATCTGACCAGCCATCTTCTTGCCCTTGAAAACCTTTGCCGGCCAGGCGCTGGCACCGATCGCACCGGGAGCCCGGTGGAACTTCGAACCATGCGTGTTCCGGCCACCGGAAAATCCCCAACGCTTGATAACACCCTGAAAACCTTTACCCTTGCTGGTTCCGCAGACGTCGATCTTGTCACCGGCGTTAAACAAAGCGTCGCAGGTGATTTCATCACCGACATTGTAATCGTCGATGTTGTCGGCCTGCACTTCGCGCAGGAAGGAGAAGCTCCCCTTGCCGGCAGCCTTGCAGTGGCCCATCTCCGGCTTGTTGGTCCGGTGCGCCTTGCGGGCACCGAAACCGATCTGCAGTGCGTTATACCCGTCAGTCTGCTCCTGCTTTTTCTGTAGGACGGTGCAGGGTCCGGCCTCAACAACCGTCACCGGAATCCGCTTGCCGTCTTCGGAGAAGACCTGGGTCATTCCCAGTTTTTTTCCAATAATTGCCTTAATCATGATGCTTACCTTCTATTAGGCTGCATTAAAGCTTAATTTCTACGTCAACACCGGCAGAGAGGTCGAGCTTCATCAGAGCATCAACCGTCTGCTGGGTCGGCTCGACAATATCGAGCAACCTCTTGTGTGTGCGCATCTCGAACTGCTCACGACTCTTCTTGTCGACATGCGGGCCACGCAACACGCAGTACTTGTTGATCACGGTCGGCAACGGAATCGGACCGGCAACCCGGGCCCCCGTCCGCTTGGCCGTGTCGACAATCTCGTTAACCGAGACGTCAAGCAACTTGTGATCGTAGGCCTTCAACCGTATTCTGATCTTCTGGCTCTGCATCTGCTACCTCGTCCTTCTTACTCGATAATTTTAGAGACAACACCGGCACCGACGGTACGGCCACCTTCGCGGATAGCGAAACGCAGACCTTCGTCCATGGCAATCGGGGTAATCAG
>PKTZ01000202.1 GCA_002868925.1 Desulfuromonas sp.
TCTAAATTAGTCAGCCAATGCCTGTTCCAAGTCGGCAATGATATCATCCGCCTCTTCGAGGCCGACCGACAGGCGCAGCAGGGTGTCGGTGATGCCGAGTCGTTCGCGCTCTTTTTCCGGGATATCGGCGTGGGTCTGCACCGCCGGCAGGGTCATCAGTGATTCGGCTCCGCCGAGGCTCTCGGCGAACGAGATCAACTGCAGCCTCTCCAGGGCGCGCGCCGCCAGATCTGCGGTTGCGGTCCGGAAGGAAAGCATGCCGCCGAAGTTTTCCGCCTGTTTCTGGCTCAATTCATGCCCCGGATGATTTTCCAACCCCGGGTAAAAAACCTTCTCGACTTTCGGGTGCCGCTCGAGCCACCGGGCTACGGTCAGGGCGGTTTCACAGTGACGCTGCACCCGGAGCGGCAGGGTCTTGAGGCTACGGATCAGCAGCCAGCACTCCTGCGGCGGGAGGATGGCGCCGGTGGCGTTCTGCAGCATGTAGAGCCGTTCACCCAGTTCCGCATCTTTTGCGACCAGCACTCCGGCGCAGAGATCGCTGTGGCCGCCGAGGTACTTGGTCGCCGAATGAACGACAACATCGGCGCCGAAGGAGATCGGCATCTGAAGCGCCGGGGTGAGAAAAGTGTTGTCGACGATGAAGAGCATCTCGTGACGACGACAGATCTCTCCCAACTGTTCCAGATCGGATACGCCGAGCAAAGGATTGCCGGGGGTTTCGACCAGGAGTCCCCTGGTTGTGTCGGTGATCGCCGCTTCGACCGCTGCCGTATCGGTGGTGTCGACGTAGGTGGCGCTGAGCCCGAACTTGCCGAACACGTCGGCCAGGACCCGGTAGGTGCCGCCGTAAAGATCTTCCGACAGCACGAGATGGTCACCCGCCGAGAAATGGAGGAAGAGAGTAGTCAGAGCAGCCATGCCGGAGGCGAAGACGAGGCCACGGTTGCCTCCTTCGAGGTCGGCGATCCCCTGCTCGAGAACGTCGCGGGTCGGGTTGCCGGAGCGGGTGTAGTCGTAGCCGGTGCTCTGGCCGACGCCGGGGTGGCGGTAGGTGGCGCTCGGGTAGATCGGGAAGCTGATGCCGCCGGTCTGCTCGTCGCGGCCGACGCCGATCTGGACACTGCGGGTTGAGATGTTTCTGTTGCTCATGGTGGTCATTCCCTTTCATCGGTTGTGCAGTTTTTTCGAAGAGGAATCAAAAAGCCCCTTCTCGGGAATGAGAAGGGGCTTCAATGGGTAAAAAAGTGATGGTGTGAAGCACCGTCCTCATCTTTCCCCGGTTTCCCGAGGCAGGAATTAGCACCTGACACCCGCCTCCGCTTAAAAAGCTTCGGCGCGCCGGTTGCTGTGGCTTCATAGGGCCTGTCCCTCCGCCACTCTTGATGATGTTGAGCGGTCTTTTCTTTCCATCTCTGCGTCGGTCTCAAGATACCCTCGTTCGACGTAGCTCAAGGCTACGACTCACTCGACCATCTGTCGACCTCCTTGACCTGAAAAGAAAATCCTCGCTCTGGATACGGTCTGTAATCAATATTCAATTGTGGACAAAAACAATAAAGAACTATGCCTCGATTGTCAAATTAAAATACACTTACTTACGTCAGATCTTCAAAAAGGACACTGGTCAGGTAGCGCTCGCCCGAGTCGGGGAGGATGACGACGATCTTCTTTCCTTTAAAGGCCGGATCGGCTGCCAGCCGTGCTGCGACGGCAGTGGCGGCGCCGCAGGAGATACCGGAGAGTAGCCCCTCTTCCTTGGCCAGGCGCCGGGCATATTCGATCGCCTCGTCGTTGCTGACCTGTTCGACCCGGTCGACCAGGTCGAGGTCAAGGGTGTCCGGGATGAATCCGGCGCCGATCCCCTGGATCTTATGCGGGCCGGGCTGCAGGGTTTCGCCGGCGAGGTGCTGGCTGATGACCGGGCTGTCGGACGGTTCGACCGCGACCGAGAGAATGTTCTTGCCCTTGGTTTTTTTGATAAAGCGGGAGATGCCGCTGATGGTGCCGCCGGTGCCGACGCCGGAGACGAGCACATCGATGCCGCCGTCGGTATCCTCCCAAATTTCGGGGCCGGTGGTCTGCTCATGAATCAGCGGGTTCGCCGGGTTCTTGAACTGGTGCAGCAGCAGGTACTTGCCCGGATCGGCGGCGGCGCGATCTTCGGCTTCCTTGATCGCTCCGGCCATCCCCTTGGCGCCCGGGGTGAGGATCAGGTTGGCGCCGAACGCCTTAAGCACCTTGCGCCGTTCGATACTCATCGTATCAGGCATGGTCAGGGTGATCGGAATGCCGCGGGCGGCGGCGACGAAGGCGAGGGCGATGCCGGTGTTGCCACTGGTCGGCTCGACGATTTCCATGCCCGATTTCAGACGACCGCTCTTCTCCGCATCCCAGATCATCGAGGCACCGATCCGGCACTTGACCGAATAGGCGGGGTTGCGCCCTTCGATCTTGCCATAGACCTCGGCGCCGCCGGCCGGGACGACCCGGTTCAACTTAACCAGCGGCGTCCGTCCGATGGAAAGGGAATTGTCGGTGAATATCTGACTCATGATCTTCTCCTTTTCATGTATAGAGAGAGTGGGTTCTGTGTTCTGTGGGCTTTTCGTAGCCAACATTTGCGACTGCAGGTCCCTGTTGCTGGAAAAACGATACTTAAACCTATGATGTTTGTCAAGAATAAAAAAAGAACATAATACGGCAATTAAATAAAGAATATGCGTGGCTATAAAAGAGGCACGTACGATGAAAAACTAGGCAAATTCGGCCTGAGAATAAAGGTTGAAAAAGAGAGTGATTTAGTAAGTATCTGTAATGATGGCACTTTTTGTTGTGGTATGGATTTTGAGTATAGGCGTGAGGCTCAGCTGCAATGGCGCTGCTGGGGGTAGTAACCAGACAATTACATATCAGGAGGTAAGACAATGGAGTCTGCCATCACGTCGATCAGTCACAGCGGTGACGTTCTTTTCCTTATGCTCGGCGCGGTCATGGTTTTTGCCATGCACGCCGGGTTCGCTTTTCTCGAAGTCGGTACAGTTCGCCAAAAAAGCCAGGTCAATGCTTTCGTAAAGATCCTTTCCGACTGGTCGGTTTCGACCGTCGTCTATTTCGTGATCGGTTTCCCGCTCGCCTACGGCATCCATTTTTTCCAGCCGGTTGATGCGCTTTTGGCCGACAACCAGGGGTATGAGCTGGTCCGGTTCTTCTTCCTGCTCTGTTTTGCTGCCTGCATCCCGGCGATCATCTCGGGAGGTATCGCCGAGCGCGCCCGGTTCTGGCCGCAGGTTCTGGCCGGTGCAATTTTCGTCGCCGTCGTCTATCCGGTGTTCGAGTCGATCATCTGGGGCCAGAACAGTTCCGGACTGCAATCTTTCTTCGAATCGACCTTCGGCGCGCCGTTTCACGACTTTGCCGGCAGCGTCGTCGTGCATTCGATGGGAGGGTGGCTTGCTCTGCCGGCGGTGCTGGTCCTCGGCCCGCGCCTGAACCGCTACGTGCGCGGCAAGAGCCAGGCGATCCCGATCAGTAATATCCCGTTCCTCGCTCTCGGCAGCTGGATCCTGGCGGTCGGTTGGTTCGGGTTCAACGTCATGAGCGCCCAGAGTTTGCAGGGCATTTCAGGCCTGGTGGCTATCAATTCGCTGCTTGCCATGGTCGGCGGTGTGCTGTTCGCCCTGGTTGCCAGTAATAACGACCCCGGCTTTGTTCACAACGGTGCTTTGGCCGGCCTGATCGCTATATGCGCCGGTTCCGATATCGTGCACCCGGTTGCCGCTTTCTTCATCGGCGGCCTCGGTTCGTTGATATTTGTCTACGGTTTCCAGTGGGAGCAGGAGAAGCTGCGTATCGATGATGTCCTCGGGGTTTGGCCGCTGCACGGATTGATCGGCACCTTCGGCGGAATTTCTGCCGGCATCTTCGGCCTCGAAGCGCTCGGCGGCGCCGGCGGCGTCACCTTTATGAGCCAGTTGGCCGGCTCGCTGCTGGCGGTGATTTATGCCGTGGTTTGCAGTTTTGTTGTTTACACGGTTATCAAGAAGCTCTTCGGCTACACTCTTGACGAGGACGCGCAGTTCATCGGACCCGACCTGGCGATCCACCACATCAATGCCTATCCGGAGGAACACGTCAAGTGATGTAGGGTCGGTCAGGTTTGATAGCCTATTCCGAACTGAATAAAAATATAGCGGGTCGGTTGACCATCGCTGAATCAGAGGTATAATTTCAGCGTATAGGGTTCCGGAAGCTGGACGCAGCTTCCCCTTCGCCCTGGTGACTTGCCCCTCCTGGTCTCCAGGGTGTTTTTTATGTGTAAAGCGTAAAGCGGGGACGGATTTTATATCCGTCCCCGCTTTTATTTGGTTTGTCGAGATTTTTTCGTATCCGTAAAACGTTTGCCGTCAGCTTTCTGCCTGCAGGCCGAGTCGCGCTGCACATTCCCGCAGCCACTCTTCAACCTGTATCAGTTTGAACGGTTTCTTGATGACGGAAAAACCGCTTTCTCGGATCTTTTTAACTTGCTCGTCCGTGAGGCTGGTACTCATCACCGCTTTGTTCGGATTTGTGAGTTTGCACCCTTTTTTCTCTTGCTTGACCAGGAAGTCGATATTGTCGGAATGCTGTTTCCTGGAGTTGATGAGTACCGCTTCAGCGCATGGTTTGTCGGGTGGGCAGGCGCAGGTGTCGAGTTCGTAAAGTGGACAGGAGTATGTGTCGAGGAACCCCTGAACCTGGTGCCCTTTGTTCTGCAGGTAAAGGGTCAGCATTTTCAGGATCGACGGATCGTCTTCAAAGATGTATACACGCACTTGTAACCCCTCCGCACTGTTTCAATATAAATAAATCTTCAGAAGTGAATAAAGAAGTGCATGCTGTGTGCCGAAAGAAGAGTGCTTGATTTTTGCGGGTTTGTGCCGGGGTTAGGCGTCAAATGAGCCGTTTTAGGGTTTCTGCCATGAACTTTTTGCGCGGTGGATACGGGTCGGGGCGGATGCATTCATATTTGGGCCAGCCCAATAAAAAAGAGCGGATAGTTTCCGCTCTTTCTCTATTTGATCGTTATGTGCTGACGAATGTGGATTATTTCTTTTTTTCGTTCGCGATAAGTTCGGCAAAGGTGTAGCGGGAAAGAGTCTTGGTGAAATCGTCACGGACCTGGCTCCAGGCACCGTGAACCGGGCAGAAGACGTCCCGCTCGCAGGCTCCCGGTTCGGTGAGGCATTGGTTGAGCAGGACCGGACCCTCCTGTGCTTCGACGATATCGAGCAGGGAGATTTCGGCCGGGTCCTTGGTCAGGTAGAAACCGCCACCGACTCCCCGTTGTGAGCCGACAATACCCGCCTTGATCAGCGGTTGCAGGATTTTGGTTAAAAAAGCGGGGGTGATGTCCTGCGATTTGCAGATATCTTTTTTCAGGACAATCTCTTTCGGCGGCTGCTTGGCCAGATAGAGTATCGCCCGGATCGCGTATTCGGTTGCTCGGGTAATCAGCACGTCTCTCCTCCTGAATAGCTTACAATACCAGTCATTAATACTTGTCTGGGCCATGTTTGTCAATCCTCTCTTTGTCTCAAGGTGGATTGCCATGCTTGACAGCGTCCGGTCCGGGAGGCATCATCCGGTTTCAGGAGGTAGCTTTTGATGGAGGGAAGGAAGAAAGTAACCGGTCGCTTTGCCCCGAGCCCGACCGGACCGATGCATTTCGGTTCGCTGGTGGCGGCGGTCGGCAGCTATTGCCTGGCCCGTCAGGTCAGGGGGGACTGGCTGCTGAGGGTCGAGGATATCGATACGCCGCGGGTTGTGCCGGGTGCCGCCGATACCATCCTGCGTGAGCTTGAAGCGTTCGGGTTCGAGTGGGACGGCGATGTCCTCTATCAGAGTTCGCGATTCGAGCGTTACGAACAAGCGCTTGCCGAGCTGCGGCAGAAGGGGTTGCTCTTCGACTGCGGCTGCAGCCGCAAGGAGATTCTCGCCAGCGCGCCGCACCCGGGCGAAGAGGGGCCGCGTTACCCCGGGACCTGCCGTGACGGGCTGCCGCCGGGGCGTCACCCCCGGGCCCAGCGGATCAGGGTACCGGACGAGCTGTTCTGTTTTACTGACATGGTTTTCGGAGCGAACGAACAGCATCTTGCCGACGCGGTCGGCGATTTCGTGTTGAAGCGGGCCGACGGTATCTTCGCCTACCAGCTCGCCGTCGTCGTCGATGACATCGACAGTGGAATCAACCAGGTGGTGCGGGGTGCCGATCTCCTCTCTTCGACCGCCCGCCAGATTTACCTGCATGCCTGTTTCGGTCAGGCCCCGCCCGATTATATCCACCTGCCGATCGCTCTCGGCCCGGACGAGGAGAAGCTGAGCAAGAGGCACGGCAATTTTGGCCTCGCCGGCGAAGACCGGGGCGCCAGCCTGTTAAGGGCCCTCACTTTTCTCGGACAGAATGTGCCGGTCGAGTTGGACGGGGCGCCGGTTTCTGTTATCCTTGACTGGGCCGTTTCCTGTTTTGACGTAAAACGGATATCGCGACAGGCGGCCTGCCCCGACCGGACGTAGCGGGGCGGGCGATTCGATAAAAGTCTTTTATCGCGGAGAAAAGCGGATGCGAAAAATAGTTCTCGTATTAAGTTGTCTGGCTTTGGCAGGTTGCGCAGCCTTTTCGGGGCAGCCGCAAGGCGAGGTTGAGAAGAGGGTGAAGACCCTCGGCGTGCTGCCAGTGCTGATTGATGCGGCGACTATCGAATACTCCAACCGGGATGGCCTGGCCGCTTTGCTCGAAGAGACGAGCTGGGAAGTTGCTGATTGGTTGATCGAGGACCTGCGTGAAAAAGGGGACTATTTTGACGTGCGCCGGGTCGAGGGTGACCGGGAGCAGCTGCTCGCACAGATTATTGCTGGCCGCGAGGTGGTGGGCGAAGGGGCGGCGTCGCATCACCGCTATCAATTCAACCCGGTGGCCATCTCCGAACTGACCGAAAGGTCCCTCGCCGACGCGGTACTGGTGGTCATCATCAATGGGATCGAGAGGCCGGAGAAACGCTGGCATACCCACAGTACCCGGCTCGAGTATCTGGAGTCCGCTTACCGGTCACTGCTTTACACGGCGGCGGTGGTCACACCTCCGTCCGAACAGCTTTGGGTCAGGCCGGCGGCGTCCGGCGATTTCTTAATGCATCTCGACTATCCCGACTTCGACGAGGCGTACTGGAACATGACCGACGAGGTCAAGGTCAAGGAGATCACCCTGCCCGGATTGCAGAGTCGTCTGGCCGAGTTCGACCAGGGGCTCTTCGTCAAAACGGCGATTCCGAAGAAGTATGACCAGATGATCAATGATCTGGTCGACCAACTCAAAAGAGGCTTCTGAGCGGCCTCCGGGCCACTTTTTTTACAATTATCTCATTGACAACCTCACGGTAAGCATGTAAATAGCTTATTAGTTGCGGCGCACCATGTGCCCTTTGTATAAATAAAATCCCTTATTAAATCTAAGCTCTATACCTTTCGATAAAGCATCCTGCGATACTTCTGATTAGAACCACATTACCTTTTTGCGTGTTTATTTAAAGAACGGTTAGCGAACAAACCAGAAAATTGATCGAGCAGGAAAAACCTGCAAAACATTCCTGATTGTTTCCAACGAAATAGTACACTTTAAAATATTGATTATTTCATTCATCCCGATTTAATGGCCCGGCCTGCGCCGGGTAGAAGAGCCCGTGTCAGCGCATGAAACAGCCGGCGGGACAGAGGAAAGATTATGAACCTTAAAGACCTGAAAGAGAAAAAAGCGACAGAACTGGCCGGGATTGCCAAGGACCTGGGCGTCGAGAATTCGTCCGGCATGCGTAAGCAGGACCTGATCTTCGCCATCCTCAACGCCACCTCCGAGAAGAACGGAGCGATTTTCGGTGAGGGTGTGCTGGAAATTCTGCCGGACGGTTTCGGTTTCCTGCGCGCCCCCGACGCCAACTACCTGCCGGGCCCGGACGACATCTACGTTTCGCCTTCCCAGATCCGTCGCTTCAGCCTCCGGACCGGAGATACCGTTGCCGGCCAGATCCGTCCGCCGAAAGAGGGCGAGCGCTACTTCGCCCTGCTCAAGGTCGCCGAGGTTAACTTCGAGGATCCGGCGGTTGCCCGGGAGAAGACTCTTTTTGACAACCTGACCCCGCTCTATCCCGATGAGCGGATTATTCTGGAGACGACGCCGGAGGATGTTTCCTCCCGGGTTATCGACCTGGTGACTCCGATCGGCAAGGGGCAGCGTGCCCTGATCGTCGCCCCGCCCCGTACCGGTAAGACGATGTTGCTGCAGAATATCGCCAATTCGATCACCACCAACCACCCGGAAGTCTACCTGATCGTCCTGTTGATCGATGAGCGTCCGGAAGAGGTGACCGACATGCAGCGCTCGGTCAACGGCGAGGTCATCTCCTCGACCTTCGACGAGCCGGCAACCCGTCACGTCCAGGTCGCCGAGATGGTTATCGAAAAGGCGCGTCGCCTGGTCGAGCATAAGCGGGACGTCGTCATCCTGCTCGATTCGATCACCCGCCTGGCCCGGGCTTATAACACGGTGGTCCCGCCGTCCGGCAAGATCCTCTCCGGTGGCGTCGATTCGAACGCCCTGCACAAGCCGAAGCGGTTTTTCGGTGCGGCCCGGAACATCGAAGAGGGGGGGAGCCTTACCATTATCGCTACCGCCCTGATCGATACCGGCAGCAAGATGGACGAGGTTATTTTCGAGGAGTTCAAGGGGACCGGCAATATGGAGCTGTTGCTTGAGCGTCGCCTGGTCGACAAGCGGACCTTCCCGGCGATCGACATCAACAAGTCGGGTACCCGTCGCGAGGAGCTCCTGGTCGACGAGACCAGCCTGCAGCGGCTCTGGCTGTTGCGCAAGGTCCTTTCGACCATGAACGTGGTCGACAGTATGGAGTTTTTGCTCGACAAACTCGGCGACACCAAGACCAACGAGGAGTTTTTCGAGTCGATGAATCAGTAGCGATTCACGGCAACAAGGCGCTTGCATCGGATTGCAAGTCGTGGTAAAAATAACCGCTTTACGGAATTTGCGCCCGAAAGGGTCGATAAATAGGGCCTGTACCCGCCAGGCCGACAAGGAGAAAGAACAATGAAAGAAGGCATCCATCCTGATTACGATGTCGCCACCGTCAAGTGTCACTGTGGCAACACCTTTGAAACCCGCTCCACCCGGACGGACGAGATCACGACAGAAATCTGCTCGGCCTGCCATCCCTTCTTTACCGGGAAGCAGAAGCTGGTCGATACCGCCGGTCGGATCGAACGCTTCCGCAAGAAGTACGGCCAGAAAAAATAGAGCTGTCGAAGACGGCCCTTCCGGGGCCGTTTTCTTTTTCCGCAATATTCGCAGGAGTAGCGAAAGGACCATCAACCGGGAAACGAATTCATGTTTGTGCAATTGCTGACCCATACCCCTGATCCGGAACGGGTTGTTGCTGCGGCGGCCAGGCTTTGCTATTCGGACTCATCGATCGATGAGCTGATGGGCCGGGAAACGGCCGAGCAGAAGAAGCTTTTGCGCAAAATTCTCGGTCTCGGTCATTTCTCGGTCCTCGAACATGCCAGCTTCAGCTTCGGCGTCGAAGGGATCAGCCGCGCCTGTTCACACCAGCTGGTACGCCACCGTCTCGCTTCCTATTCCCAGCAGAGCCAACGCTACGTTTCGCATGCCGAGCGGTTCGACGCGGTCACCCCGCCGACGATCGCCGACAAGCCGGAACTGGAGGCGAAGTACAACGGTCTGCTCGAAGAGATCCACCGGCACTACCGGGAGCTGATGGAAGCCGGCATTCCGGCCGAGGATGCGCGCTTCGTCCTGCCGAATGCGGCCACGACCAAGATCGTCATCACCATGAACGCCCGCGAGTTGAAGCACTTTTTCAACCTGCGCTGCTGCCGCCGGGCCCAGTGGGAAATCCAGATCATGGCCAAGCAGATGCTGAAGCTTGCCCGCAAGGCGGCGCCGCTTCTGTTCGCCACGGCCGGGCCCGGTTGCCTGGAAGGGCCCTGTCCCGAGGGGAAGATGACCTGCGGCGAAATCCAGGCGGTACGGCAGGAATTTTCCGATCTTTAGTCACTGACCGGGGCTCCGCTTATGCAGCGGGGCCTCCTTTTGTCTGGTCTCATTATGTTCAACATCGAAAAGCTCGAAGAAGTCGTCGATCGTTTCCGTGAAGTCGAGGGTCTGCTCTCGGATCCATCGGTGGTCAAGGACCAGGAGAAATTCCGTTCCCTGACCAAGGAGCATGCCGATCTTTCGACCGTAGTCGAGATCTACAACTCCTATCGCAAGGTCGATGAAGAGCTGACTGGTAACCGGGAGCTGCTTCAGGATTCCGATCCCGAGATGCGGGAGATGGCCAAGGAAGAAATCCCGGAGCTCGAAAACCGGGAACAGGAACTGGCCGAGCAGCTGCGACTCCTGTTGTTGCCGAAAGACCCGAACGACGACAAGAACATCATCCTCGAGATCCGGGCCGGTACCGGCGGCGAGGAGGCGGCTCTCTTTGCCGCCGACCTGTTCCGGATGTACAGCCGCTACGCCGACAGCAACGGCTGGAAGGTCGAGCTGATGAGCGTTTCCGATTCGGACACCGGCGGCTTCAAGGAAGTGATCGCCATGATCAGCGGCGAACGGGTCTATTCGCGGCTCAAGTTCGAGAGCGGCACCCACCGTGTACAACGTGTTCCGGAGACCGAGTCGCAGGGGAGGATTCACACCTCGGCCTGTACCGTTGCCGTTCTGCCGGAGGCGGAGGATGTCGACATCGAGATCAACCCGACCGATCTGCGCACCGACCTGTTCCGCGCTTCCGGCGCCGGCGGTCAACATGTCAACAAAACCGAGTCGGCGGTCCGCCTGACCCACATCCCGACCGGCCTGGTCGTCTCCTGCCAGGACGAGAAATCCCAGCACAAGAACAAGGCCAAGGCGATGAAGGTTCTCAAGTCGCGGCTATACGACATGATGCTCGCCGAGCAGCAGCAGGCACAGGCGGCGGACCGCAAGTCGCAGGTCGGCAGCGGCGACCGCAGCGAGCGGATCCGGACCTACAACTTTCCCCAGGGTCGCTGCACCGATCACCGTATCGGCCTGACCCTGTACAAGCTCGATGCGATTATGCAGGGCGAGTTGAACGAGGTCATCGATCCTCTGGTGACCCACTCGCAGACCGAACTTCTGGCCGGACAGGAGGGTTGATCTTGGCCGAGACCTGGACCGTTCTGCGCATTCTGGAATGGACCACCGGTTATTTTCGTGAACGCTCGATCGAGTCGGCCCGTCTCGATGCCGAGCTGTTGTTGGCCGATGTCCTCGACCTGGATCGGGTCGGGCTTTATCTCCATTTTGACCGACCGCTTGAACCGGCCGAGCTGAAGCCCTATCGTGAGCTGGTTAAACGGCGGGCGACACACGAACCGCTCGCCTACATAAGAGGCGAGACCGAGTTCTGGTCGTTGCCGTTCAAGGTTTCACCGGCGGTTCTGATCCCGCGACCCGACACCGAGATCCTGGTCGAGGAAGCGCTGTCGTATCTCGGTGATTCAGGGCGGATTCTCGATATCGGTCTCGGCAGCGGCGCCATCGCCGTCGCCCTGGCCCACGAGAGACCGGGAACTTTTGTCGATGGGGTCGATATCAGCTCCGAGGCGGTCGCCCTGGCCAATGAAAATGCACAGCTCAACGGGGTTGCGGAGCGGGTCGATTTTCAGGTCGGTGACCTGAACGCTTTTTCCGGTGGGCCATACGATTTGATCGTCAGCAACCCGCCCTATATCCCGCAGGCTGACATCGCCGGACTGATGCCTGAGGTCAGGGAGTTTGAGCCGATGGCTGCGCTCGACGGCGGCGCCGACGGGCTCGATGCTTACCGGGCGATTCTGTGCCAGGCTCCGGCTGCGTTGAACGACGGTGGGGGATTGCTGGTCGAGATCGGCATCGACCAGGCAGCGGCGGTGCAACAGCTCTTTTCCGAAGCCGGATTTGTTGATATTCGCCTGCGGGATGATTATAGTGGGATTCCGCGGGTCGTCAGTGGAAGAATTAAGTAGTCGAAGATGGATAAAATAGTTATACATGGTGGAAATTCCCTGAGCGGTGAAGTAGAGGTCAGCGGTGCCAAGAATGCGGCGTTGCCGCTTCTTTTCGCGACCCTGCTGGCACCCGGAAAACATCGCCTCTGCAATGTGCCGGCACTGCGTGATATCGAAACGGCGGCCAAGCTTCTCGGCATCGTCGGGGCGGACGTGCAGCGCGACGGTGATTGCTTCGAAATTACTGCGGATGACATCCGGAGCGACGAAGCACCGTACGACCTGGTCCGAACCATGCGCGCCTCGGTCCTGGTGCTCGGGCCGTTGCTGGCCCGCGTCGGGCACGCCCGGGTCTCGTTGCCGGGTGGCTGTGCCATCGGCGCCCGGCCGATCAATTTGCACCTGAAGGGGTTGGAGGCGCTCGGCGCCACCATCGATCTTGATCACGGCTATGTCGAGGCGCGTGCCGAAAAACTGCGCGGCGCCCATATCGCGTTCGATATGCCGACCGTCGGTGGTACCGAGAACCTGATGATCGCGGCCTGCCTGGCCGAAGGGACGACGGTGCTCGACAATGCCGCCCGTGAGCCGGAGGTCATCGACCTGGCCAATGCCCTGATCGGCATGGGCGCAAAAATCACCGGCGCCGGCACCGACTCGATCGTGATCGAAGGGGTGGACAGTCTGCAGCCGATGGATTACCGGGTCATGGCTGACCGGATCGAGGCCGGAACCTACATGGTGGCGGCAGCGATGACGCGGGGCGATGTCCTGGTCAAAGGGGTCGAAGCGTCGGCCCTCGAAACTTTTTTGAGTAAACTGCGCGAGGCGGGAGCGGTTATCGAGGAGAAGTCGGACGGCATCCGGGTCATCGGGCCGGAGACGATCCGCTCGGTTAATATCAAGACTCAGCCGCATCCCGGTTTTCCGACAGATATGCAGGCCCAGTTCATGGCATTGATGGCCCTCGGTGACGGCACCAGCGTCATCTCCGAAACCGTCTTTGAAAACCGTTTCATGCACGTCTGTGAGTTGCAGCGACTCGGCGCCGATATCGTGATCGACGGCCACGTCGCCACGGTCCGCGGGGTCAACGGCCTGTGTGGAGCACCGGTGATGGCGACCGATCTGCGGGCCAGCGCCTCGCTGGTTATCGCCGGGCTCGCTTCGGAAAACACGACCGAGGTATCGCGGATTTACCACCTCGATCGCGGTTATGAAAAACTTGAAGAGAAACTGCAACGGCTCGGCGCTGCCATCGAACGGCAGCCGGCCTGAACCGACCTTGTCGGGAGATTCAGATGAGTGATACCATAACCTTCGCCCTGCCCAAAGGGCGCATCATGCAGGACTCGATGGAGCTGTTCGCCCAGATCGGCATCACCTGTCCGGAGATGGAGAGCGAGAACCGCAAGCTCGTCTTCGAGAATCGCGAACAGGGCTACCGCTTCATGGCGGTGCGGGCGACCGATGTGCCGACCTATGTTGAATACGGCTGCGCCGATATCGGCGTCGTCGGCAAGGATACCCTGCTCGAACAGGGCAAGGATTTGTACGAGCCGCTCGACCTGAAGTTCGGTTACTGCCGGCTGGTGGTGGCGGAGCCGAAGGAGTTGATGCAGGATGACGACCCGAGCAACTGGTCGAACATCCGGGTGGCGACCAAGTATCCGAATGTTACTGAACGTTATTTTGCCGCCAAGGGGATCCAGGTCGAGCTGATCAAGCTCTACGGCTCGATCGAGTTGGCGCCGCTGGTCGGTCTTTCCGAGCGGATCGTTGACCTGGTCTCGACCGGGGCCACCCTGCGCGACAACGGTATGGTCGAGGTCGAAACCATTGCCGAGGTGACGACCCGCCTGATCGTCAACCGGGCCAGCCTGAAGACCAAGCACGAACGGATCTCACGCATCATCGATGGGCTGGAGAAGGTGATCGGCGACGAAGTCCGGATTTCCGGCTGAACCCGGTAAGGTGAAGCGATATGATACCGATTTACAGTTTCAGTGATCCCGATTTTGAAGTTGCTCTGAAAAAGATTGTCGAGCGGGGCGAAGAACCGCCGGCCGGTGTCGAGGAGACGGTGCACGAAATCATCGCCTCTGTTCGACAGCGCGGTGATGCCGCCCTGTTCGAACTGACCGAAAAGTTCGATCGTTTGAGCCTTGATGCGACTTCGGTCATGGTCACCGAAGCCGAGATCGACCGGGCGATGGAGCAGGTCGAACCGGACGCCCTGGCGGCGCTCGAGCTCGCCGCTGAACGGATCGCTTCCTATCACAAGAAGCAGTTGCCCGAGACCTGGCTCGACAAGGACGAGCCCGACATCCACCTCGGCCAGATGGTACGGCCGCTTGACCGGGTCGGTATCTACGTGCCGGGCGGCAAGGCGGCTTATCCGTCGTCGGTGCTGATGAACGCGGTGCCGGCCAAGGTTGCCGGTGTCGGCGAGGTGATCATGGTGGTGCCGATGCCGGGAGGCGAGGCCAACCCGTACGTCCTCGCCGCTGCCCGGATTGCCAGGGTCGATAAAATCTTCAAGATCGGCGGGGCGCAGGCGGTTGCGGCGCTCGCCTACGGTACCGAGTCGGTGCCGCGGGTCGACAAGATTACCGGCCCCGGAAACATTTACGTCGCCACTGCCAAGAAGCAGGTGTTCGGCCAGGTTGATATCGATATGATCGCCGGCCCGAGCGAGATCCTGATCATCAACGACGGTAGCGGCGACCCGGCCCACCTGGCGGCCGACCTGCTGTCGCAGGCCGAACATGATGAGCTCGCCTCGTCGGTGCTGATCACCACCGATACGCAGATGGCGCAGCAGGTTCAGGCTGCCCTGGCCGAGCAGTTGGAGCAGCTGCCCCGCGCCGAGATCGCCCGCAAGTCGGTTGCCGATTACGGCGCCATCATCGTCGCCGCTAACCTTGACGAGGCGATCGATTTCAGCAACCGGATCGCGCCGGAGCACCTTGAGCTGGCGCTGGATGACCCGTTTGCCATCCTCGACGGCATCCGTCACGCCGGGGCGGTTTTCCTCGGACACCACACGCCCGAAGCGGCCGGCGATTACCTGGCCGGACCGAATCATACCCTGCCGACCGGCGGCACCGCCCGGTTCTTCTCGCCGCTCGGGGTCGAGGATTTTATCAAGAAATCAAGCCTGGTCTATTTTTCCCGGGACGGGCTGCAGCGGCTCGGCGACAAGATTGTCACCGTGGCCGAACTGGAAGGGCTTTCGGCCCACGCCCGGTCTGTTTCTATCCGTTTGAAGTAGGTAAAGGGAGGTTCGTATGGCCCGCAAGGCAACCATTGACCGCAAGACATCGGAAACAGAGATTTCGCTGACCCTGCAGATCGAGGGAAGCGGCGAGCACACCATCGACAGCGGGGTGCCGTTTTTCGATCACATGCTCGCCCAGGTCGCCCG
>PKTZ01000215.1 GCA_002868925.1 Desulfuromonas sp.
TGACGTTGGAGCAGATGACGTGGAAGCGGTCGGTGTCGAGCACCTTGCCGGGGCCGATCATGTCGTCCCACCAGCCCGGTTTGCGCTCCTCTTCGGTGTGCTTGCCGGCGGCGTGGGCATCCCCGGTCCAGGCGTGGGTGACGAGGATGGCGTTATTGCGTGCAGCGTTAAATTCGCCGTAGGTCTCGTAGGCGATAGTGATCGGTCCGAGCAGGCGGCCGCTTTCCAGCTGCAGCTCGACGTCGAAGTCTGCGTATTCGGTTTTGACGATGCCGATCGATCCGCTCACGAAAATCTCCGTTGCAACAAAAAAAGGCCCCTTCCGGATGGGAAGGGGCCTGCAGCGTTCTGTGGGTCTCAAAGCTGGCGCAAGCTCCATCCTCATCTCTCCCCGCAGCTGCAGGGCAGGAATTAGCACCTGACGCCCGCCTTCGCTTTAAAAGCTTCGACGCGCCGGTTGCTGTGGCTTCAAAGGGCCTTTCCCTCCACCACTCTCGATAAAGACAGGTTGATCTTTAATTGTCTGAGCAATCTAACGGAAGCGGAACCTCTTGTCAAATCTAATTAATTTCAAGCGCCTTGCCTCCGTAATCGTCAGAATTGCCGGACGACTTTCTTCATGATCGATTCTAAGTTATCCAGCTCGTCCGGGGTCAGGGCTGAAGCGATTTCTTCGGTCAGCTTTAGGTGGAACTCGTGGTGGCGGGCAAAATGTTTTTCCCCCTCCGCGGTCAGTACCACGCGATAGGAGCGCCGGTCCGATTCGTGCGGTCTTCGTTTGATCAGCCCTTTTTGTTCGAGCCGGTCGACGGTTACCGTCAGGGTGCCGGTGGTTACGCCGAGCTTCTCTGCCAGCTCCTTCATCCGTAGCGACTTTTCGTGACCGATGATCTCGATGGCGTGCATCTGCCCCGGGGTCAGGTCACTGCCGCGGACAACTTCATGCTCCCAGCTCGAGAGTTTTTCGTAAAACTCGACGATCGTGCGGGCCAGTTCCTTAACCTGCATGCAGAGGCTCCTATGTCAGTGAGGTGGTGAGGGAGTAACCGGCAAAGATGATAGTCAAAACACCGGCGCCGCGCATCAGGGCGGTTTCGACCCAGTCCTGCGAAAGTTTTTCGAGCAGGCGCCGGATGTGGTAGATCGCGTAGATGACCGCGCCGACAGCGATCGCGGTACTGACCGCGTAGACGCCGAAGATGAACGACGCTTTCCAGGCGCTGGCTGAATCGAGAGCGTACTTGTACATGATGGCGACGGTCGGGCAGGGGATGATCATATTAATAAAGCCGATGCCGAACAGGGCCAGGCCGGTCAGTTTGCGTCGTTCGTTTTTCGGGTGGGCGTGCAGGTGAACATGGTCGTGCTCGTGCTGGTGGTGGTGCTCGTGTTCGTGGATATGCTCGACGTCGTGGCTGTGGTCGTGCCCGTGTTCCTCGTCATGGTGATGATGGATCAGGTTCGGCTTGATCAGCAGAATCAGGCCGAGCGCGACCAACAGGACCGAGGTGCCGACATCGACCCAGAATTCCATCGATTCGGGGATCAGGGTTGAAACCGAGCCGATGGTCAGACCGAGAATCAGGCAGGCGAGGGCGGTGCCCGAAAGAAAAGAGATGGTCAGCCAGGTAACCTTGCTCCCTTTTTTTTCACCGACGACGAACGGGGCGAGCACCAGCCAGCTGTGCCCGCAGGGGTTGACCCCGTGCACCAGGCCGAGAATGAGGCTGCTTTGAAAAGCGATCCAGAAAAGCGAGTCGAACTCCATGAATAGAACCTTTCACAACATTTATTACGTTCTGAACCAAATCTGCCTGAAGTCGGTTTGATTGTCAAGTATTTTGATTTTCAAACTAAATGGTCTGACGTCGACCTGTTTTGTTTCTGAGTGGAATAATCGCGAAAATGAAAACCGATTTCATTTTTCAGTTGACATGCGGGCTGGTCTTTTAGTATTTTGAAAACGAATTTCAATTCCGAAGTAAAATTCCACTCGATAATAAAAAATTAACAGGGTGGGTATCGTTTCACCCGGGAAAGAAAAATGTCCCGGCTTTTAGCGGTCGCGACAAAATGAAGGAGCACGAACAGGATGGCACATTCACTCAGAACACTCCACGTCAAGGAGAAAGCACGGATCAGTTCGATCGCCGCCACTGGCGAAATGAGCCGTCGGCTCAGGGATATGGGCCTGGTCCCGGGGACCGAGGTCGAAGTCGTCGGGCGGGCACCGCTGAAAGACCCGGTGGCGTTGCGGCTGCGAGATTTCACCCTGACCCTGCGCAACAACGAAGCCGACTGCATCATGGTCGAAAAGATGGAGGACAAATAAAATGAGCACCGCAACAATCGCCCTCGCCGGCAATCCGAACTCCGGCAAAACCACCCTGTTCAATGCCATTACCGGCGCCCGGCAGCGGGTCGGGAATTATCCCGGGATCACCGTCGAGCGCAAGGAGGGGAGTGTCAATCTCAATGACATCAAGGTCAACGTCGTCGACCTGCCCGGATGCTATTCGCTCTCCGCCTACTCGCAGGAGGAGCTGGTCGCCCGGAATGTCCTGATTGATGAGCGCCCCGATATCGTCGTCGATATCGTCGACGCGACCAAGCTGGAGCGGCACCTCTACCTGGCGGTGCAGTTTTTCGAGCTCGGAATCCCGGTTGTTTTGACTCTTAACATGATGGACGAGGCGAAAAAGCAGGGACTGCGCATCAACCGCAAACGTCTCGCGTCCCTGCTCAACTGCCCGGTGGTCGAGACCATCGCCCGTTCCGGCCAGGGCAAGCAGGAGCTGATGCAGCAGGCCCTTGATCATGCCAAAAAGCGTGGAGGTACCTGGGCGCCGCTCAAGATCTCCTACGGCGCCGATCTCGATCAGGCGTTGAATATCATGGAAGAAAAGATCGAAGCGGCCAACTTTATGACCAATCGTTACCCGGCGCGCTGGGTTGCGTTGAAGTATCTCGAGGCGGACGAGGAGATTATCGCCGCCGGGAAANAACTCGGCGGGCCGGCGCAGGAGTTGGAAGAGATCGTCGTCAAAACCCGCGAGCATTGCCAGACGACCCTCAATACGATTCCCGAGGCGATTATTGCCGATTATCGTTACGGTCTGATCAATTCAATTCTCCGCCAGGATGTGGTCGAGCATGAGCCGACCCAGTCTGAAAGAATCGATGTTTCGACCAAGCTCGATGCCGTATTGACCAACCGCCTGCTCGGGCCGCTGATCATGTTCGGTGTGCTCTACGGCATGTTCCAGATCACCTTTACTGTCGGTGAGATTCCGATGGGCTGGTTA
>PKTZ01000044.1 GCA_002868925.1 Desulfuromonas sp.
AAGGAGACCGCCGACAGCGCCCACGACCCGATCATTATCGAGCCGCAAACCCTGCCCGGCAATCTCGAAGAGCAGCTGCGCTGCGCCAGCTGGCTGATCAACCGCTACCACCGCCAGCACCGACCGGTTGGTCTGCGCCTCGCGCAGCGGCTGATCCCGCCGTCAATCGGCACCCGTCATCGCCTGCACCTGCTTACGGAGCTCGCCCTCTATGGTCAAGGTTAGATCGCTGCTCGACAACCTGGTGTTCGTGGTCAGCCTGCTCGGCGTGCTGCCGGTCTGGCTCTACCTCGACCTGCCGACCCAAGTCATCTTTCCGCTCGCCCTGCTGGTCGGCGCCTGGTGTGACCGAAAGGATCATTATTTCCTCTCGGCGATGGCGGCCACCTTAGTCTCGATCGCACTCTTCATCATTTATGCACTGCAGATCGATCGGCAGAACTTCGTCGACCCGGCACTCAACATCGGGGTACTGCTGCTCGCCGTACGCCTGCTCACCGAGAAGGAGGGACGCCACTTCCTGCAGATCTTTCTTCTCTCCGGATTCGCGCTGGCCGGCTCGACCCTGGTGACCCTACACCTCGCTTTTCTACCGCTGATGGTCCTGCTCGTTATCGGCGTAACTTCCGGACTGGTCCTGCTCTGCTTCTACAGCGACGATCCCCGCCTCGCCCTCGACCGCAAGGGTTTCGTCCGCCTGCTAAAGATGATGTTTCTGCTCCCATCCGGAGCGCTGCTGCTGGCGATCTTCTTTTTCTTCATCCTGCCGCGCACCCAACACCCGCTCTGGGACTTTCTCAACCCGAACAGCAAGACGATGGTCGGATTCTCGGAAGAGGTTCGTCCCGGCGCCTTCAGCTCGACCTCAACCGACGATACCGTCGCCTTCCGGGCGCAGGCACCCGAATTCGATCCCAACGATCTCTACTGGCGCGTCACCGTCCTCGACCAGATGGAAGGAGCAACCTGGAAACGGGCAGAATTACCATCAAGAACCCAACCGGTCGTTATCGGTGGAACGCCGGTCGAAGTGACCATTTTCCCGGCAACAGCCCAGGAAAAATTCCTGATAACACTCGATTCACCGATGGCGGCGCAAGGGGTCCGTTACCGACGATCATCCGACGGAGTATTCCGTTTTTACCGGAGCACGAAACGTCCGAAAGGTTATACCATAACCTCGCGCCTCAATGGCCAGTTTCGGGCGGAACGACAACTCGATCCGGCACCCTACCTGCAACTCCCGCAGGAGATCTCACCCCGCACCCGGCAGGCGGCACAAAATCTTATAGCCTCAGATCTCTCTGCTCAGGTATCAAAGATCGAAACGATCAAAATTTTTTTCCGCAACCAGGGATTGACTTACGCAACCGACAACCTGGCGATCGAGGGAGATCCGATCGACAACTTCCTCTTCCAGTCGAAACGGGGCTACTGCGAGTATTTTTCCTCGGCAATGGCGATCATGCTACGTGAAGTCGGAATCCCGACCCGACTGGTCGGCGGCTATCTCGGCGGGACATACAATCAACTCGGCGGCTACTACACGGTCGGGGAGAAGAACGCCCATGTCTGGGTCGAAGTACTCAACGATAATAACGTGTGGGAGCGGATCGATCCCAACCTCTACGCGATCAACGCCTCCGGCTCTTTCCTGGCCCGGAGCAGTTTCCAGCTACCGACCTGGCAGCAGTTGGCCGATGCGGTCGACTACTACTGGACTCAGGCGGTTATCACCTTCGACTTCGCCCGGCAGCTCGAGTATCTGAAAAAAGGGCGGGATCAGCTGCGCGAGTGGCGACGGGGAGAAAAAACGTCGTGGCAGCTTGGACCATGGTTCGTCATCGTGCCGCTGCTGATACTGGCGATCTACCGACTGTGCAAGAAACCAGTCCGGACCGAAGAAAAGCTGTTGAATCAATTCCGGCGTATTGCCCGCAACCGGGCCGAGAGCAGTTCCATTCCACACAACATCGGACTGAACGACATGGTTCGCCGGATCGGCGATAACCGGGCCGAGGAATTCGCCCGCATCTACGGCGGAGCTCTCTACCGAGACCGGACTCTGAACAAAGAGGAGATCGGAAAACTGAGGGAATTGCTCAAGGGGATGCAGCAGAACCGGGAATAGAAAAACGCAGGTGATAAAGGATTTTCCCGGTAAATAATGTTCTTATCTACTTGGTCGGAGTCGGCTCTTTTTTCGGCGGCCGCTGTCTTCTTCTCCGACGCCGCGACCGGTTTGAACCGGCAGGCCGCTCCGCTTGTTTTTCTTTACTTTTCCCCGGTTCGGGAACAACGTCTTTCCAGGCCGCGACCATGTCCTTCTCTTCGCCGCTGACCTCGCTCCAGAGTTGCAAAAGCTCGAACGCCCCCGGGGTTGCCGGGTGATGCAGGAATCGCTTCTCCCCTCGTCTGCCCCGGCCACGATTGAAGCGAAAAATCCCGAGCAGCATCTCCCGCGCCTGGTGACGGATGCCGTGCGCAATATGGTAATGGGCCCGGTGCGGCTCGAGCAAAGCGTTGGCCAGGTGCATCGCCCCGGCGAAGTCGAGATCCGGACTCTTTTTCAGTCCGTCGCGAAACTTCGACAGGTAGAGTGACGCCAGCATAATCGCCTCGGTGACCGGAACCCCGGAAGCGGTCCGCCGATCGATCCGTTCGATCAGGCGCAGGCTGTTTTCATCCACCGAATAATCGGGGAAGAGGTGATCGAGCAGGCCGGTCTCGTTCGCCTGGCGCAGAACCGGGCCGGCGACCTTGTGCCGGAACAGCTCCATCAGCTCTTCGCGCAATCTGGCCGGGGCGGCCCCGGCCAGGAGGTGAGCCTGCTTGCCGATCGCCTGCAACGCCGACGCCTCGACCTCGAAACCGAGGCGGGCCGAAAACTCGAGGGCGCGCAACATCCGGACCGGGTCCTCTTCAAAGCGGACCATCGGGTCGCCGATCACCCGGATCTTCTTCTCCTGCAAATCGCGCAACCCGCCGACGTAATCGACGATCGAAAAATCACTGATGTCGTAGAAAAGGGCGTTGATGGTGAAGTCGCGCCGGAAGGCATCCTCCTGCGGCGTTCCGAAGACATTCTCCGAAGCAAAACTCCGTTCCTGCGGACAATCCGGCAACTCTTCTTTGTCTGCCTGTCGACGGAAGGTCGCGACCTCGACCAGGCGGTCAGGACCGAAACGGATATGAGCCAGACGAAAACGTCGGCCGACGAGGAAACAGTTACGGAAGAGCTTGCGGACCTGGTTCGGGGTCGCATCGGTCCCGACATCGAAATCCTTCGGGGTTCGCCCGAGCAGCAGGTCACGCACTCCGCCACCGACCAGGTACGCCTTAAAACCGTTGCGATAGAGTCGATACAGGACCTTGATCGTATCCTGATCGATCATCTTGCGCGAAAGCGGATGTTCGGATCGGGAGAGAACGACCGGTTCGGTCGGCTGCGGCTCTAATTGGTCACGTTTTTTCATAAACAGTAAATTGCTCTATTCCGGCACAAAGTGCGCCTAATCTAGCAGAGAAACGACAAGAAGGAAAGAAGACTATATATCTTCGGCGGGAACAGAACATCAACTGCTTATCGGTGTTATAATAACGCCATATAAAAGTAAGGAATAGAGAAGACAGGAGAGAGTGAAGATGAAACGGACCACCTTACTGCTGACCCTGATAGTTGCGCTGCTAAGCGGATGCCAGAGCGTGTCAAGTTTCTACCGGGGCAAAACGGTCGCGGCAGAACAGGTCATCCCGATCGCCGGAACAGCCAAAGGTGAAGAATGGAAGACCTTCGACCTGACGATTAACTTCGATTATGGCGAGGAGGGAGAGTTCTTTGCCATCGGCGGTGAAGTTGCTTTGTCGGAACATTACCGGATGAATTACGAGTGGCTGCGCGACCTCGATATTCTGTTGCTCTTTCTCGACAACCGGCTCCAGGTTATTGAAGCCGCCTACCTGGTCAGAGGCGGTGGGCACGGCACCGATGCGACCATGCCATTTTCGCTGAAGCTCCCGATTCCCGAACAGGCGGCTGCCTTCTCTTTTGCCTACGAAGGGTTTGCTATCGCAGGGGACGACAAGCCGGGCAGCCCCTCCTTTTTCTGGCTCCGCCCGAAGTAGGTGCGAACGATTGAATGGTACGAGTTTAAGCCCCTTTGCCGTCGATACGGAGTAAACTCGGGACTGTCCCCTCGCTTTTCCGGGGGCTGTCCCAGATGTTTACGGGTCAAGAAAACGCGCAGCTTCGCGTCGCAAAGAGCTGGGACAGCCCCCGTGCGGGGACAGTCCCGGTTTTGCTCTGTTCTACCCTTAAACGAGTGCCATTCGAACGAACGATATTTTTCTGTCCGATCCGGCTCGGGAAAATTGAAATCGGCGCCGCTTTTCTTTATGGTAGCGACATGTCATCATGCAATCTCATCGTGGTCCTCGGACCGACCGCTTCGGGCAAAACCGGTCTCGGCGTCGAACTGGCGAAGCTGCATAACGGCGAAATCATCTCCGCCGATTCGCGACAGGTCTTCCGGGGCATGGATATCGGCACCGGTAAGGATCTCGACGAGTACGGAACGGTTCCGTACCACCTGATCGACATCCTCGATCCGGGTGCGGAATTCAGCGTCTTCGCTTTCCAGCAGCTCTTTTTCGAGGCCTTCTCCGAAATCCGTTCGCGCAAACGGCTGCCGCTGCTGGTCGGCGGCACCGGCCTCTACCTCGACGCCGCCCTGCGCGGTTATCGGATGGTCGAGGTACCGGAAAACCGCGAGCTCAGGGACGAGCTACAGGAGCTCGACAACGGGGAGCTAAGAACGCGATTGAAAAACTTGCGTCCAGAACAGCACAACAACACCGACCTGACCGACCGCGATCGAATCATCAGGGCGATCGAGATCGCCGAGGGTGAGAATCAGGCGTCGGTCGGCCGACCGGAGCCGCCAAAGCTGCACCCGGTCATCTTCGGTATCCGCCGGGAACGGTCCGTGCTGCGGCAAAGAATTACCGCACGCCTGAAACAGCGGATCGAAGCGGGGATGATCGAGGAGGTCGAGCGCCTCCATGCAAGCGGGGTCAGCTGGGACCGGCTCGATTATTACGGCCTCGAGTACCGATTCATCGCAAAATACCTGCAGGGCGAACTCAACCGCAACGACATGTTCCAGAAATTGAACAGCGCCATCCACCAGTTCGCCAAGCGCCAGGAGACCTGGTTCCGACGGATGGAGCGGCTGGGAGTAACGATTAACTGGCTGGACGGTGAATCAAACATGACCGTCCAGGCCGAACGGATTCTTGCGACCTATGAAACCTGACCCGACATCGAGCCGCCAACGCTACCTGGAAAAAAGAGCGCTGGCCGAACCGTGGACGATCACCGGCATCAAACGGAGTGACTACAGTGGTGCCGTCATTATCCCCGCCTGCGACGAGGAGCGCTGGCTCTTCCGCACCCTCGACAGCCTGACCGCAAACCCGGCATCCCTGTTGAACGATTTCCTGATCGTGGTTGTGGTCAACCACCCCAAACAGGCCGACCACCGGGTCAAAATCGCCAACCGCCGCACCCTCGAGGTCTTTACCGCCTCGCCGCTCCGCAATAAACTTGGGCTCGGCTGGGTCGATGCCTGCAACCCCGGTTTCGAGCCGGAGGCAGGGGGCGTCGGCTTTGCCCGCAAACTTGGCTTTGACCTTGCTCTATCACACCTGCGCAGCGACATCGACCCGATCCTGGTCTCACTCGATGCCGACACCCTGGTCGATGCCAACTACCTGCCGGCGATCCGGGATCATTTCCAAAAGAACGATCGCGGAGGGGCCGTCATCCCGTTTTCCCATCAACCGGCCGACACCATGGACGAGCAGATGGCGATCGATGACTACGAGCTTTACCTGCGCTGCTACCAGCTCGGCCTGACCCTGGCCGGCTCGCCGTACGCCTTTCACACCATCGGCAGTGCCTTTGCCTGCCGGGTTTCTGCCTATGTCGGTTGCGGCGGCATGAACCGGCGATCGGGAGGAGAAGACTTCTATTTCCTGCAGGCGTTGGCCAAGACCGGCGGTATCGAACCGGTTACCGGAACGACCGTTTACCCTGCGGCCCGGGTTTCGAACCGGGTTCCCTTCGGCACCGGGCCCGCCATCCGCCACCGGCGCGACAACCCGGACGAGGCAAGCATCTATCCTCTTGCCGCTTTCGAACTCCTGGGAAAGTGGCTTAAACTTGCCGCAGCCTCGACGGACCTGGATGGAGTCGCGCTTCAAACTGCGGCGACAGACCTCGACCCGGCACTCGGCGCCTTTATGCATCGGCAGAAACTGTCTGACACCTGGGATCGGCTGCGCCGCAATAACCGGACAAAAGAGCGCCTGAACCAAGCCTTTCTCACCTGGTTCGATGGCCTCAAGACATTGCAGCTGCTCAAACAGTTCTGCCGCCCCGGGCAACTCGACTTGCAGACGGCCGAAGAAGCGATCCCATGTTTTTTTGAAGCGATCGGCCTGGTTTCGACCGGGACACCGACCAGTGATCTGGAAAAATTGCGCGAATGGCAGGAAAATCGGAACATTAACGAAAAATAAAAGGGTTTTCGATATATACTGAAATGAGGTAAGGTATTACGATTTTTGACTCCGGAGAGAGGTTATGGACAAAGACACCCCACCAGAGAACAACGGCCTCCAGCAGAACAAGCGGATGAACCTGCGTGCCCCAATCCTGACGCTCCGGGTCAAACTCGACGATGGCCAAAAAGCATTCTTCGGCTATGCCAAGAACATCAGCGCCTCCGGAATGTTTATCGCTTCGATCAACCCCAAGGAACCGGGCGAAGCCTACGAAGTCGAGATCCCTCTGCCGGCCCCGATCTTCAAAACGGTGCAATGCACCTGCGTCGTAGTCTGGAGACGCCAATTCGAGAAGAAGTGCCCTTACGAACCGGGGATGGGGCTGAAGTTCGTCGATATTCCGGACGATGTCGCCCACGATATCGATCGCTGGGTCCACGAGAACCACCCGGAGAAATAAACCGAATCTCGCACCACCTACCTACCGATTAAACATCCCCTTCTCATCGCAAAACCGATTCGATAAATTCAAAGTCACCCCTGCCCCGAAATTTCCAAAGTTTTTCCACCCTGCCAAAACGCCCCGGACAACCGACCAAAAACCTGATAAATAGTTGCAAAAACAGGACTAAACGTGTATTTTTCAGTATTGGTATTGTTGATATATTGCAATCTAAATTCCCGTGGCGAAAAGGTATAACGATAATGAAGTCTCTCACTCTCCGATTGAAAATTCTGATCAGCCTGGTCGGGCTCCTTTTCATTTCCCTCTGCGCAACCCTCTTTTTCTTTTCCAACCTGAGCGAAAAAGAGCTCGACAAGAGCATGAGCCAGAGGGTGTCCCAGGTCGGCAACTTCGTCAACCAGACCATCGACCTGAAAGAGACCGAGATCACCAACTACATCAAGCTGATGGCCTCGAACGTAGACCTGGTCAACGCCGTCTACTACAGCTCCCTGACCGGCGACAGCACCCAGCTCGATAACGTGATCGCCGGCGCGCAGGAAGTTTTTCAGCTCGACCTGGTCGAGGTCCTCGACCAGGATGGCCAGCACATGATCAGCAATCTCGCCGGGGAGGGTGAAGTCAAGGAACACTCGGATACGGCACACCCCCTTCTCGCTACCGGACTCGGCGGAGAGATGGCCCACGCCGTCACCGTTTACGACAATAAGCTCGCGGTCGTCACCGTTTCCCCGATCGTACTACAGAACGCCCAGATCGGTATCATCGTCGGCGCCGACTTTCTCGACGATAACTTTGCCACCGAGATCAAGGGGATCAGCGGCGCCGAGATAGCCTTTTTCGACAAAAGCCGGGTGATCGCGGCCTCGACACCCGCCCTCAAGAAACTACCGCTCGCCCAGTACGCGGCAGAGGGGAGCAAGACTCACGACCTGCTCGGAAAACCGCACGCCCTGTTCGCCACACCGCTCGGCAGCTCCGGCAAGCAGATGATGATCAGCGTCGACCGGAGCGACGTCGTTGAAGCGAGCAACAACGTACAGCGGACCATCTTCACCATCCTGATCGTCGTCACCATCATCGGCATCGTCATCGCTCTCCTCGTCTCGAACAATATCACCAAGCCGCTTGCCGCCATCGTTACCAACCTGCGCGAGATCGCCGAGGGTGAAGGTGACCTGACCCAGACCCTTGACCTCAAGAGCAGCGACGAGGTCGGGAAACTGGCCGAAAACTTCAACAGCTTCTCGGCCAAGATGCGGATGATGATCAGCCGCATCCGCAACGTCGCTACCGGTCTGACCGAGGCGAGTGACCAGATCAAAACCGCCTCCGGCAAGGTCAGCGACGGCGCCATCCAGCAGTCGGCCTCGCTCGAGGAATCGTTCCAGGCGTTAAAGGGGATCGACGAGAGTATCTCCGGTATCGCCGAGAGTACCGGCTCGCTGGTCGAGTCGGCCGAGGCGAGTTCGTCGGCAACCCTGGAACTCGGTGCGACCATCGAGCAGATCGCCTCGCAGATGGAAAAACTATTCACCACCGTCGACGAGGTTTCGAGTTCGATCAACGAGATGTCGGTCTCGAGCCAGCAGGTCTCCGAAAACGTCGAAATTCTTTCTTCTTCGACCGAGGTGACCGCCTCCTCGATCATTGAGCTCGATGCCTCGATCAAGGAGATCGAGGAGAACGCCGAGAAGACCCATACCCTGGCCGACGAAGCGGCCCGCGATGCCGAAGAGGGGAAGGCGGCGGTCGACGAGACGATTGACGGCATCGGCGAAATCCGCGAGACGGTCGATCGGGCCGCCGAGGCGATCCAGGATCTCGGCGCCCAATCGAACGAGATCGGCAAGATCCTGACCGTCATCGACGAGATCGCCGACCAGACCAGCCTGCTCGCCCTCAACGCGGCGATCATCGCTGCCCAGGCCGGCGAACACGGCAAGGGCCTCGCCGTCGTCGCCGACGAAATCCGCGAGCTGGCTGAAAGGACGGCCGTCTCGACCCGCGAGATTGCCCTCATCATCAACAACCTGCAAAGCGGCACTAAAGAAGCGGTGCAGGCGATGGAAGCGGGCAGCGCCCGTGTTCACCAGGAGGTCGAACGTTCCAAGGGGACCGGCACCGCCCTCGAGCAGATCCGCAACAGCACGACCAAGGCCTCGGAGCAGGTCCGCGGCATCGTCCGCGCCACCCAGGAGCAGTCGCGCGGCAGCCGCCAGATCACCGATTCGATCAACCAGATCTCGAGCATGCTCGGCCAGATCGCGACCGCGATCAAGCAACAGACCGATGGCGCCCACCAGCTCGCCCACGCCGCCGAGGCGATGAAGGAGATCGCCTCCCAGGGCAAGCTCAGCACCGCCGAGCAGGCAAAGGGGAGCCGCCAGATCAACGCCAGCATGGAACAGATCCGCAACATGATCGAGCGGATCGACGAGGCAACCCGCGAACAGACCCAGCGCAGCAAGCAGGTGGTCGAGGCTTTCGCCAAGATCCGCGAGATTTCCGAGGATACGTCGAGCCGCTCTTCCGAGCTCGATGCCGTTGTCGAGATTCTGGACAAGCAGACCACTGCTCTCGAGGATGAAGTCGGCGCCTTCAAGGTATGACCGACATCCAGCTTGATGTCACCCTGCTCGGAACCGGAACCAGCACCGGCATCCCGGTTCCGGGCTGTAACTGCCAGGTCTGCTCATCCGATGACCAACGTAACGACCGCACCCGCTGCAGCCTGCTCTTCTCTGTGGCCGGCCGGAACATCCTGATCGACACCGCAACCGATTTCCGTCAGCAGGCGCTTCGTGAAAAGATCGAGCGGATCGACGCCGTCCTGTTCACCCACACCCACGCCGATCATATCCACGGCATCGATGACCTGCGCCCCTTCAACAAAAAAGGCCAGGATCCGATCCCGGTCTACGCCGACACCGACACCCTCCCCACCATCAGGAAAAACTTTTCTTATATTTTCGGCGGCGAGGAGGCGTCGGGCTACTGCCCCCGACTGAGCCTGCACCCGATCGACGGCCCGTTTGAGCTGTTCGGGGTGCCGATCGTGCCGGTACCGCTACAACACGGCAACGGCACCTCGCTCGGGTTCCGCTGCGGACCGGTCGCCTACCTCACCGACTGCAACGCTATTCCGGCAACCTCGAAAGCCCTGCTTACAGACCTGAAACTGCTGATCCTTGACGCCCTCCGTTTCCGGCCGCACGGATCGCACTTCAACATTGCCGAAGCGATCGCAACCGCCGAAGCGATCGGCGCCGAGCAGACCCTGCTGACCCACCTGAGTCACGAAGTCGACCACGGCAAGCATTCCGAAGGGCTGCCACCGCGGATCGAATTCGCCTTCGACGGCCAAAAATTCTCTTTTCCCTTCGACAAATAAAGTCGAGTTATCCTTGCAACTTCCATAGGTTCACATTAAGATTAGAAGGTTTCCAATCTTTAGAGGGTGTTATGTACCAGGAAGTCCGATTGCACGGACATATCGATGATACCATCGAGTATTTCGCCACGGCGGCGGCCCGCGATGCCTACCGGTGTTACTTCTACGAGACCTCGGGCGATTCGCTCCGTTTTTTCTCGCCCGGCAACGAGTTCATCATCGATAAGGACGGGATCAACCACCGGGGAAACGGCGGCTCTTTCTGCGAATACATGTTCGGCGTCGACCAACCTCTGGCCGACCTGGCCAAGGGAGATGTCCGCAATCGTCTCATCCTCTACGGCGCCACCTACGAGGATAACGACAGCCATACCCTCTCCTTCACCGACCGGACCGATGGCATCAGCTCCTACGAACGGATCTTCTTCGAAGGGAACGCCATCTACAACTACTACTTCTTCATTACCGGCTCGTTCTCCGGGCGGGTCCGCAACCAGCAGGAGAGCATTCTGCGCCTGCTCGGCAAAACCCTCAAACGGAGCGGCTATGTCGGGATCGAGGACGATTCCGAGCTGGTCGAGGAGCTGTTCAGCCTGCTCGGCCACAAGAGCTCCCTCTACCTGGTCAAGCTGATCAACAAGAAACACAAGATCTACCACGATGCCTTCACCGAGCTCTACTTCACCTACAAGTCGATCCCCGACAGCGAATATGAAAAACTGCGCCAGCTCTCCGAGAGCCTCGGCATCGACAAGTACCAGCAGGAGCGGATCCGCATCGACGTCATGTACAAGCACCCGGACAACCGACGCATCGTTGATGAATACAAGAGTATCCTGATCGACTGCAACCAGAAGGAGTCGATCACTCACCAGGAAAACGCCCGCCTGACCCGGCTCAAAACCCTGTCGGTGCGCAACAAGATTCCGTCCGCCCTCTTCTACACCCTCGACGAAATGCTTAAGCACGACAAGCTGGTCGACCTCGAAGAGCAGGACTACATCTCCGAAACCCGGCAGATTCTGGCCGGCATTTTTCTGCACGAGCAGGAGATCGACGCCAACCTCAACAACGAGGACACGATCAAGCTGCTGCACGCCAAGCGGCGGGCGAGTGAAAACCGCGACCATATGTTCGAACAGCTACTGCTCGACACCGGCAAGACCTGTGACGAGAAGATCCGCGACGGCGCCGACCTGCAACTGCTCGAGATGTTCTCCTATATCATCACCTACTTCGACCGCTACGACAGCACCTCGGCCAACATCAACCAGCTCGCCTTCATGGAGAACGTCCACTTCTCCGAGGAGATTATCCGCAGCCTGCTCGGTAACCGGGAAGCGTTCAACGAGCTCTCGGCCGGCCTGTTCAGTGAGCTCTTCTTCGAAGCGATCTTCGACAACAAGTACCTCGGCCGCTTCGGACGCAAGAAGATCATCTGCCTGCAAAACGGCATCGAGCAGATCTCGGACGGCCGGATGACGGTGATGGGGGTGCTCACGCAGCTGAAAAACATCGACAAGGAAGAGAAGCTCTACAAGATCCTGCTCGACCACGTTAAAGAGCGGATCCGCAACTTCTATTCCCGCTACAACACCAAGGCAGAACAGGACGCCCTGCGCCAGGAGATTACCGAGGAGCTGATCAACAAGAAGATCCTCGCCGACGATATCCCGGCCGACCTGTTCCGTTCGGTGGTCGTCAATATCAAGAAAGAGGCTATCTACGTCCACAACCTGCTGCCGCAGATCATCGCCGAAAGAGATCCGGCGCTGCGCGAGGACTTCCTCGAGAACAGCGGACTCGACCGATTCTACGTCGAGGAGCTGGAGCGGGAATACTTCGAGCTCAACGATCTCGACATGGATGACCTCTACCAGATCCGCAAAGGGCTCAACAACCTGGCCGCCTGACCACAATCCCTCATAACGGAACCGACACGATGACACGACCCGCACCGGAAACGATCCGAAATATCGGCATCATCTCCCATATCGATGCCGGCAAGACCACCGTCTCTGAGCGGATCCTCTACTACACCGACGAAATCCACAAAATGGGTGAAGTCCACGACGGCCTCGCCACCATGGACTGGATGGACCAGGAGCAGGAGCGGGGCATCACCATCACCGCCAGCTGCACCTCCTGCCGCTGGCGCGGTCACTGGATCAACATCATCGACACTCCCGGGCACATCGATTTCACCATCGAGGTCGAACGTTCACTCCGGGTCCTCGACGGGGCGCTGGCAATATTCAGCGCGGTCGAAGGGGTGCAGCCGCAAAGCGAGCTGGTCTGGCACCAGGCGAGCCGTTACCGGGTGCCCCGCATCTGCCTGATCAACAAAATGGACCGGATCGGCGCCGATTACCAGGAAGTCCTGCGCCAGGTCGAGGAACAGCTGCATGGTCGCCCGGCCCTGCTGCAGCTGCCGCTCGGCAACGAGGGGGAGTTCCGTGGCGTGGTCGACCTGATCGAGGAGAAGCTGATCCTCTTTTCAGAACAGGATCAGGGCCGCTCTTTCGATATCGAGGAGATCCCGGCCGAGATGGCCGACGAAGCGGCGACGGCGCGCGAAGCGCTGACCGAAATCGCCGCCGACTTCGATGACGACCTGATGGCCGATTTCCTGGAAGGGCATCCGATCGAAGCACAACGGATCAGGCAGGCCCTGCGCAAGGGGACACTCGACGGCAAGATCTTCCCGGTTCTGCTCGGCTCGGCCCTGCGCAACAAAGGGGTGCAGCCGATCCTCGACGTCATCTGCGATTACCTGCCGGCCCCACCGGAGGGACCGGTGATCAAGGCGACCGACGTCGAAGGCGAAAGCGAAACCGACCTTGCGCTGACCGACAAAAATCCGCTCTGCGCCCTCGCCTTCAAGGTTGTCTCGGACGAAGGACGCAAGCTGACCTTTCTGCGCATCTACTCCGGCACGCTCAAGGCGGGCGCCACCGTCATCAACAGCGGCAGCGGCGTCAAGGAGCGGGCGGCCCGCCTCTTTCGGATGCACGCCCACAAGCGCCAGCGGGTCGATGAAGCCTTCGCCGGCGATATCGTCGCCGCCACCGGTATCAAGGACGTCCTGACCGGCGACACCCTGTGCGATCCGGAGCGGCCGCTGCTGCTCGAAAGCATGCAGATTCCTGAGCCGGTCATCTCCCTGGCGGTCGAACCGAAGGATGTCACCGCCAAGGACAAACTCCTCCCCTCGCTCGACAAACTGCAATGGGAGGACCCGACCTTCCGCGTCCGTGATGACAAGGAGACCGGCCAGACCATCCTTACCGGCATGGGGGAACTCCATCTCGACGTCGTCGTGCAACGACTGGCCCGGGATTTCGGGGTCGAGGTCACGACCGGCAAGCCGCAGGTCGTCTACCGGGAAGCGCTGCAGCAACAGGTTAAACACCGGGAAACCTTCCAGCGTGAATTCGAAGGCAAGGCCCAGTTCGGCGACATCGAAATCAACCTGACCCCGCTCGATCGGGGCAGCGGCATCACCATTTCGGTGCCGGACAGTGAGGAAGCCCATATTCAACAAGAGTGGCTGAACGAATTGGAAGGGAGTCTTACCCAGGCCTGCCGGGCCGGCATCCACCTCGGCTACCCGCTGACCGACCTCGAAGTCAGAATCACGGCGATCCACGGCGCGGGCGATACCACCGAAACCGGCCTCAAGGCGGCAGCGCAAAAAGGGCTCTCCGAAGCGGCACGCAAGGGGCAACCGACCCTGCTCGAACCGATCATGTCGTTGGAGATAACGGTTCCGTCCGACTACGCCGGGTCTGTCATCGGCGGTCTGCAGCAAAAAAGGGGCAAGGTCGAGGGGATGAACAGCCGCGCCGGCAACGAGATCATCCATGCCCATACTCCTTTATCGGAGATGTTCGGCTACATGACCGAACTGCGCAGCGCCACCAAGGGGCGCGGCACCTTCAGCATGGAATTTTCACACTTCGACCAGGCGCCTGAGTCGACACTCAAGCGGTTCGGTCTCAAATAAATCCAGCCATCTTTTCAATCGGGGAACAAGCGTTTTGCAAGGCGTTGAGTTCCTGCTTTTCTGAAGGTCAATCAGGATCGACCCTTTTCGTCGCTACGGACCTGTGGTCTCCTTCAAGAACGGATGAACGACACCGGGGCTGTCCCCTCGCTTCACCGGGGACAGTCCCGGTTTTGCTCTGTTCTACCCTTAAACTGTTGCTATCCGGGACAGTCCCGATTACTTTACCCCCCACCGTTCCCCAAAAATTCGATCCCGAGCAGTGATACGTCGTCCTGCAGCGGCCGGTTCTCGCCAAACT
>PKTZ01000175.1 GCA_002868925.1 Desulfuromonas sp.
GAGGTGTTCAAGGCGATCACCGATCGCTTCCCCAACGTCTCGGTGATCGGGGTACGGGAGGTGCTGCAGAACGTCTCGCGCAATCTCAGCCGGCTCGGTACCACTTTCAGCGTGATGGCAGGCCTTGCCCTGGTAGTGTCGCTTTTGGTGCTCTCCGGCGCCCTGTCGGCCGATCAGCACCGCCGCCTGCACGACGCCGTCATCTTCAAGGTCTGCGGTGCCGCGCGGCGCGATATCGTGTTCTGCTTTACCTACGAGTTTCTCTTTATCGGCCTGTTCGCCGGCGCCATCGCCGCCGTCGCCGGAGGCCTCGCCGCCTGGGGGATCCTCACCCAGTTGATGGATACGACCTTCACCGTCTACCCGGCGGTGATCCTGACCACCCTCGGCGCTTCGATCTTATTGACATTGATTCTCGGGTTATTGGGGACATGGAAGGCCCTTGGGCAGAGTCCTTCGTTTTATTTGCGGGAGAATTGATTCTCTCCAGACAATTCGTTCTTTAAAAACGATAAAAGCCCCGGCAATATGCCGAGGCTTAAATTTGGTGGAGGTGGCGGGAATCGAACCCGCGTCCGAAAATCTTTCACGTCAAGCGTCTACATGCTTAGTTTGTGTATTATTACCCGCAAGGACTCCCACAAACAGGATTCCAGGCGGGGGTGTCTGCTAAAGTTTCGCTTCAATGGCACAGACAATCATTGAAACTAGCCCGCTTCTTGGCGTCTTATGAACTACACGGGCGATAGATCATAAGACGTGACAGCAATTAAGCTGCCATTGCGTATTGAACGTCGTTGTCGGCGTTTATACAGTGTTGGGCTTTTTAACGGAGCCAGCCCACTCCGGCATGCAACAAGCGCTTCCGATCCCCGTCGAAACCAGTGCACCCCCAAATTGTCAAAGAACTTATATCTATTTTCTCATACCTTGCAGAGCAAACCAAGGGGTTTCGTATATTAAAAACATCCTTTAGTATAAGCACATGACAACCTGGTCCGTCTACATCCTTCGTTGTTCCGACGACACTTATTACGTCGGTTATTCCAACGATGTCGAAAAACGCCTGGAGACCCACAACGCAGGTAAAGGGGCAAAATACACGCGATCGAGACTGCCATGCCGGGTTGTTTTCACTGAACAGCATGGATCAAAGAGTGCGGCCATGAAGAGAGAGTGCCAGATTAAGACGTGGACAAGAGCAAAGAAGCAGGCTCTTATCAATGGCGAGACCCCCGAATCGATTAAATGATCAAAAAACAGGAAAACTTTAAGCCTCGGCCATTGCCGGGGCTTTTTTTGTTTCAACCCATTCCCTGCAAAACACAACCTGATGTATCATAATAAAAGTTGAATATCGAATACCTTCCAGCAAAGGATCACGCTATGCGCAAACTCGCCCTGATCACAAGCACCCTGCTCCTGTTCTCCACCCTTTCCGGCTGTGCCTATGTCAACACCCGCGCCCCGTACGACGACAACCTCGAGGAGACAACCCTCGGCACCAAGATCGGCACCGCCAGCAACTACAGCCTGCTCTGGCTGTTCGCCTGGGGTGACGCCAGCTACGCTGCGGCAGCCGCAAACGGTGACATCGAAGTTCTCAAACACTCAGACGTCGAGTACTTTACCGTGCTGTTCGGGCTCTACATGCGGCGCACCATCATCGTTTACGGGGATTAAAAATGACCGGCCGCCTCATCGCAAGCCTGCTCTTGCTGCTACTGCTCTCCGGCTGCAGCCGTTTCGGACGGGACATGGTCAGCGGCTATCTCTACACCAACATCACCGTCCCGTACAGCGTCGACCTCGACAACACGCCGGTCAGCACCTTGAGCGGTAAAAACTCCGTCGTCCGCATCCGTGAACCGTTTACCGACTTCGGCATCTACACCGAGATCAACTCCAACGCTATCGGCGATATCGCCCGCAAAAATGGCATTGGCAAAGTCTATTTCGCCGACCTGGAGACCTTCTCCATTTTCAGCGTCTGGCGTACCCAGACTCTGGTCATTTACGGTGAGAAGATGAAAACGGAAGTTGCCGTTACCAAGTAAAAATGAATAATATTCTACTCCACACACTGTAAATGCCCGATCAAATATTGCAGACTGCGAAACAGCTGTTATCTTTACGGAAGCTTTTTCCGTTAATCCCCCGCCAGAAAACTGGAGCGAGTTAATGTCTAAACCTTATGCTTCACGCGAAGACGCAAAGGCGCGAAGAGATATTGAGGAGGTTACGTCAATAGTGATCGATGAGGCGCTGCAACTGCATCGAGACTTGGGGCCGGGATTGCTGGAATCCGTTTATGAAGCTGTTCTGGCGAAGACACTTGAACAAAGAGGGATATTGGTTGAGAGGCAAAAACCGGTTCCCATTCATTACCAGGATGTCAAACTCGACGAGGGGTTTCGACTGGACTTGCTGATTGATGGTCAATTGATTGTCGAGCTTAAGTCGGTCGAAAAGATCAACCCGGTCCATCCCAAACAGCTCCTGACCTACCTGCGCCTGATGAACCTGCCCCTCGGCCTGCTGATCAACTTCGGATCAACCCTCCTGAAGGACGGACTTCAACGCGTGGTCAATAATCACACCAACTTCACATCATCTTCATTACATATACATCAAAACCAGTAACTTGAATCGAACTGTCTTACTTCGCGTCATCGCGCCTTCGCGTGCCACAAAAGATTTTACGAATTAAATCTAGCAAGCAAAAAAGCCCTGGAATTTCCGAGGCTTTTTGTTTCTTTATAGAATTCAGTTGAAGCTTAGCGATTAAAATCCCGCATCGCCCGCTGCGACTCGCGATCGGCCTGCTTGCGCTTCAAGGTCTCGCGCTTGTCGTGGTGATGCTTCCCTTTGCCGATGCCGATCTCGAGCTTGGCGCGGCTGTTCTTGAGGTAAAGCTTGGTGGCGATCAGGGTGTAACCCCGCTCGTCGATCCGTTTTCTGATTTTTTCGATCTCGTGCTGGTGCAAAAGAAGCTTTCGCGAGCGAACCGGATCGTGGTTGAAGCGGTTCCCCTGTTCGTAGGGACTGATATTCATATTGTCAATAAAGACCTCACCGCCGCGGATCTTGCAGAACGACTCCTTGAGACTGATCTGCCCCGCCCGGATCGACTTGATCTCGGTGCCGGTCAGCACCAGCCCGGCTTCAAAAGTCTCCTCGATGAAATAATCGTGGTAGGCCTTCTTGTTGTTGGCAATGATCTTCATAACGGCATGCAGGATACAGCAGACGACATAGAGAATACAGCAGAAAAATCAGGTCGAGTGTTTCAGGTGTGAAACTGCCGCCTCGGCATCATCGACGATGGCGACGATCCGCGGCATGAACTCCTCTTTCGACAGCATTTTGGTCCCGGCACGGAGGATGAAAAACGAGCCGGCCATGAAGGCGGTCCCCATCAGCGCCGAGAGCAAGTTCGGATCGGGGCCGTTTTCGAGGAAATCACCGATCATCTGGCCGCTGACCGCACCAACGATGAGGAAGATCAGCGGTACGATGTAAAGCAGGAATGACGACTGCAGGAAGGTCCGGGTGGTGGTGGCGATCTTGACCCGATCACCGACCGAAGCGGCGAGATGGTTATGCACCTCGATCAGCTTGCTACTCTGATCGTCGCCGACATGGCAGATCCCCTCGGCGGCGCAGTTTTCACAGAAACTGCTCTTCTGGCAGAGGACCACCGCGATCTGTTTGCTGCGCAGTTCGACCACGCTTCCGAATTCCTCGATCATACTTTTACTTTAGCACAGATCGGGTTCGGCAAGCACGTCGACGTTGTCGAGATAAAGGTGGGCAACCTCGCTCCCCCGCTCGCCGCAGCAGAGAAACTCGGGCAGTTCGGCTGCAGCCGGCAGATGATCAGGTTTCAACACCTGAAAATGCGTCCCCTTCTCCGCTTCGAGGGAGCCGAAATCGGCAGAGATATTGAGCGCCCGGGCGCCGTTGATCGTCGCCATCGCCAAAATCTGCACCGGCGAGAGAATCTCGCCGTAGATGCGACGCGCCGCTGCCATCTCATCCCAGAGCGAAAGCGAGTCGTTGCTCGCCAGGCTGTCGGTGCCGAGCGCCAGGTTGATCCCCTGGCAGAAGTAAGACTCGATCGGCGCCCGCCCTACCTCGAGCCGCTCATTGGAACGTGGACAAAGGACCAGGTTGGCACCGGCCCGGGCCAGCCTTCCGATAGCATCAGCGTCGAGCTGGACGCCATGCACCAGCAGGTTGTGCCGGTTCAGTCCACCTGCTTTGGCGACGTAATCGACCGGATTAGTCGCCAGCGGTGGAGTCGGGGTTTGCCAGCCGACGGTCGGGTAGAGCTTATTGGCGATCTCCCCTTGCGAGGCGGCAAGAAAAGCGGTTTCATCCGGGGATTCACCGAGATGCATCGATGTCATCACCTGCTTATCCTGCGCCAGTTCGACGATCTTCTGCAGTGACTCCGGACCGACCGTGTACGGTGCGTGCGGCGACAGGCCGCACTTAAGCTTGCCGGCGCTGCGATACTGCAGCCAGTCATTCGCCATCATCGACAGAATTGCGCCCATGCCGTCATCAAGCCCGATCAGCTCGTAGCAGAGCCAGCCGTACAGAGGCGTCTCAATATAGCAGTTGTACAGGGCCGGGACCGAGAGGATATCGCAGACAGCACCGGTACCGCTCTGTAGCAGCTGCTGCAGGCCGTGTTGTACCGATCGCTGCAGCTGCTCCGGTTCGAGCTCGTGCTTGGTCTTGATCAGCTCCAGGATCCAGTCGACGAAACTACCGGGTTCCTGATCCTTCTGCTTCGCCCACTTTGAAAAGTCGGTCAATTCGAGATGGGTATGGGCATTGACCAACGGCGGCATCAGGATGGCTTCGCCGAAATCGATGGTCTCGGCATCGGTCGGCACCGGCAATTGTGACACCTCACCGACAGCAGTGATGCGGTCGTTCTGGATCAAGATGGCGCCATCCTCAATCGGGGCTGCGGTTATCGGTAGAACATAACGGGCTTTGTAGAGTTGGGTCGACATGAAGATACCGGGGATAATCAGCCGGACACGGCCGGACGGTCGTTGATGGCGCTGCAGCAAGCGTTGAGCTCGGCCTGCAGGGCGGCAACTTCGCGATGAACCGCCAGGCCACGCTGTTCCTCGAGCACCGCGGTCAGTATTTCATCAGTGGTGAGTGGG
>PKTZ01000123.1 GCA_002868925.1 Desulfuromonas sp.
TGGTCTCCGGTGCGGTGGGCGCCGTCGCAAAAAGGGAGGTTGTTCGACTTGCCGCAGGTGCAGCGGAAGTAGGTTCCCGGTTCGAGGGTGATGGCAATCGGCATGCCGGCGTCGTCGTTGGTCTGGCTCATCGTCTTATCCCATCCGAAGTTTGATAAAGCTTTCCAGGTCATTGCAGCGGATAAATTCGTTCGTTTCGAGCTCGTTTCCGATGGTCGAAGTCGGTTGCGGCCCATAGTCGTGTCCGGGGAAAACCGTGGTCTCCGGCGGCAATGCCTTCAGTCGCTGCAGGCTGCGGTAGAGGTCTTCGACGTTGCTGCCGGGCAGGTCGGCGCGGCCGCAACGGGAGACGAAGAGGGTGTCTCCGGTGATGACGGCATCCCCGGTGGCGAAGGTGACCGAACCGGGTGAATGGCCGGGAGTATGCAGGACTTCGAGACTGTTCTCTCCGACCGTAATCCGGTCGCCGTCGGCAAGCTGAATATCCGCCTGCGGCAGATCGGCCGGGTGGGCGGCAAGCTTGGCGCCGGTTGTTTCGATGATCCGTTCGTTGCCGAAGATGTGGTCGCGGTGGCCGTGGGTGTTGGCGAGCAGGATGATTTGCAGCCCCTCCTGCTCGGCAACGCTCAGCAACGCGTCCGGGGTGAACGAGGGGTCGATGGCGACCGCCTCACCGGACTGTCGGTCACAGACGAGGTAGGTGAAGTTGGCGGCGTCTCCGGCCGGGATCTGGATGACCTCGAGTGCCATCAGGCCTCCCACGGCATCTTTGTGATTTCGACGACGCCGATCTTTTTGATCTCGCCGTCGATCACCTTGAACTGCTCGCCGGTCTTTTTGACCACCCACTCGTCCCCTTCTTCCGGGGGGAGCGGGAATTCGCGGTTACCGAGATAGACGTCTTCGTTATCAATCATCCCCCACCAATCGAGGGCGCCGGTCTGCCAGACTTTGGTTTTAAGATTAAAGGCCATGTGATATATGCTCCTGCTGTTCGATTTGATTTGCGCATCATAGCGATCTCTTTTTCGGTTGTCCAAGAGAATTGCATCGGTTGATACGGTAAAATCTATTCTTCAAGAATAACAATCGGGCCGGCAAGTGCAAACCGCGGGGCGAACAGCGGAAGTGAGGAAAGAATAGAGAATGCGTGATTGGGCGGTTGTGGTTCTTTCCCCTTTCCCCTTATAATTAGCAGATTAACGAAACGGAAGGTCTGATCCTTATGTCGATAAAATTCACCAAGATGCATGGCGCCGGAAACGATTACGTTTACATTGACGGGTTCAAGGAGAAGGTTGAGGACCCGGCGGCCCTGGCCCGGGAGATCTCCGATCGTCATTTCGGGGTCGGCTCCGACGGCCTGATTATGATTCTGCCGTCAAACGATGCCGACGTGAAGATGCGGATGTTCAACGCCGACGGCAGCGAAGCGGAGATGTGCGGCAACGGCATCCGCTGTGTCGCCAAGTACGCCTTCGATCACGGCCTGGTGCGCAAGCAGAAGATGGTGATCGAGACCGGCGCCGGCAGCCTGCCGGTCCAGCTCTACCTCGGCGCCGGCGATTTGGTCGAAAAGGTACGGGTCAATATGGGATCCCCCCGGCTGCTGCGGGGCGAGATCCCGATGACCGGTCCGGAAAACGAACGGGCGGTCGACATCGGGATTGCCGTCGCCGGCCAGACCCTGGCCGCGACCTGCGTTTCGATGGGGAACCCGCACTGCGTGATCTATGTCGATGATGTCGAGCATTTCCCGGTCGCCGATATCGGCCCTTACATCGAGAACCACGACCTTTTCCCGCAGCGGATCAACGTCGAATTCGTCGAGGTCATTTCGCCGACTGAGGTCCGGCAGCGGACCTGGGAACGGGGTGCCGGCGAGACCCTGGCCTGTGGCACCGGCGCATCAGCGGTGACTGTTGCCGGCGTGCTGACCGGGCGGACCGAGCGCAAGATCGTCAATCATCTGCTCGGCGGCGATCTCGAGCTGGAGTGGCGGGAGGATGGCGAAGTGACGATGATCGGACCGGCCAGCGAGGTCTTCAGCGGGGAGTACGAGCCGCGATGACCGACTGCCCGATGTGCCGCAAATGGCAGGATGATGCCGACCTGCAGATCGCCGAACTCGAGCAGTGCTACGTGCTGCTCAATCGTGACCAGTTCTTTCCCGGCTACTGCTTCGTTTTTACCAGGGAGCACGTAACCGAGCTGTTTCACCTCGACGTGGCGACGCGACAGGCGGTGATCGAAGAAGTCAACGATGTCGCCGCGGCGCTGGCCGCCGTTTTCAAGCCGGCCAAGATGAACTACGAGCTGCTCGGCAACATGTTGCCGCATATGCACTGGCACCTGGTCCCGCGTTTTACGACCGAGCCGCTCTGGCCGAAACCGATCTGGTCTGAACCGCATGATGAAGTTCAGCTGACGGGGGCGGAGTACGCAGAGCGGATTGAGTTGATTAAAGATAAACTGCGTGATCCTTAACGCAAAGACGCCAGGTCGCAAGGGAAATCAATGTAAGTGTGTTTTAAAACTAAAACTGGTTCTGTGATTTTTTCCCCTTGCGTCATTGCGCCATTGCGTTAAAAAATTATTTTCGGTTACAGGTTGTGGATTTTTAAATGGACGCAATACTTTTCGATCTCGACAATACCCTCTACCACCCGGAGCGTGAGCTCTTCTCGCTGATCGACGTACGGATCAACCGCTACATGTCGGAGATCGTCGGTATCGCTCCGGCCGATGTCGACGGGCTGCGTCGGCGATACTGGTCCGACTACGGGGTCACTTTGCAGGGGTTGATCCGGCACCATGACGTCGATGCCGAGGATTATCTCGATTACGTGCATGATGTCGATGTGCAGGCCCGGATCGATCCGGATCGGGAGCTGGGCGATCGTCTCGCCGATATCGACGCTCCCTGCTACGTCTTCACTAACGGTTCGCGGGCGCATGCCGAGCGGGTACTTTCGTGCCTCGGCATCGCCGACCGTTTCGATGAGATTTTCGATATCCGCATCGCCGCCTACCGGCCAAAACCATTCCCCGATCCCTACCGCGAGGTGTTGCGCCGGGTCGGCTGTCTCCCGGAGCGCAGCGTCATGGTCGAGGATTCGATCGAAAATCTGCTCACCGCCCGCGAGCTGGGGATGAAGACGGTATTGGTGCGGGAGCAGCAACAGGATCGTCGCTTCGACGCCCATGTCGAAAATGCCAGCGCGGCGGCGCAGGTGATTCAGGGTTGGCTCGCCGCTTAATTTTTCGAACTGACAGGATTTTAGAAATGACAAAAGAATTCAACCAGCCGATCGGTGCCCACATGTCGATCTCCGGTGGCCTCTACCGCGCATTCGAACGGGGTGAGGCGGTCGGTTGTACGGCGATGCAGATCTTTACCAAGAACGCAAGCCAGTGGCGGGGCAAGCCGATCAGCGACGAGGATGCGCGGCTGTTCCGGGAGGCGTGGGAGCAGAGCGTGATCGGTCCGGTCATCGCCCATGATACCTATCTGATCAACCTCGCCGCGACCGATGACGAGAAATGGGCCAAGTCGAAGGCGGCCTTTGCCGACGAGATCGAGCGCTGCTCGAAGCTCGGTATCCCGGGTCTGGTGATGCACCCCGGCTCCCATCTCGAGGCGGGGGAGGAGACGGGGCTGGCCAAGGTCTGTACCGCTTTCAAGGAGATTTTCGCCGAGACGCCGGACGACGTAACGGTGCTGATCGAGAACACGGCTGGCCAGGGGACCAACCTCGGCTGGCGCTTCGAGCACCTGGCGGCGATCATCGAGGGGGTGCCGGAAGGACGCTTCGGGGTCTGTTTCGATACCTGCCACGCCTTCGCCGCCGGTTACGACATTTCAACAATGGAGGGGTTCGCCAAGGTGATGGCGGAGTTCGACCGGTTGGTCGGGGTCGAGATGATCAAGGCCTTCCATGTCAACGATGCCAAGAAACCGCTCGCCTCGCGGGTCGATCGCCATGACCAGATCGGCGAGGGGATGATCGGTCGCGAGGGCTTCCGGGCTCTGATGCAGGATGCCCGGTTCCACGATGTGCCGAAGATTCTCGAGACCCCGAAAGGGGAGGACGATATCTGGGACAAGAAGAACCTTGCCCTGCTGCGGGAGCTGGCCGGATGAGGGCCGTGGTGCAGCGGGTCAGCTCCGCCTCGGTTGAGGTCGGCGAAGAGACCGTCGGCGCGATCGGACAAGGGCTGCTGGTGCTGCTCGGCGTCGGCCGCGAAGATGACGAGCAGGATGTCAGCTACCTGGTCGAAAAGGTAACCGGTCTGCGCATCTTCGAAGATGATGCCGGCAAGATGAATCTCTCGGTCGAGGATATCGGTGGTTCGGTTCTCGCCGTCTCGCAGTTCACTCTCTACGGCGATTGCCGCAAGGGGCGGCGCCCCGGGTTCTCCGACGCGGCGCCGCCGGAGCGGGCCAACGAGCTGTACGAGTTGTTCGTCGCTGGCTTGAAGCAGAAACACCTTGAGGTCGCCACCGGCATCTTCCAGGCGGAGATGGCGGTGCGGTTGGTCAATGACGGACCGGTGACGATGCTGCTCGACAGCCGGAAGGGGTTTTAATGGAAGAGGAATTTGCGGAAGAGGAGTACAAGACCGAGGGCCGCGGCCGCAGTGCCAAGAAGCGGGAGGCGAAGGCGATCGAGAAGCTGGCCGAACGGCTGGTCGAATTGCCGGAGAACGAACTTGCCAACCTGCCGCTCGATCAAATGCTGATGGTCGAATTGACCCAGGCGCGACAGACCAAGGGGCACAGCTCGCGTAAACGGGAGATCAAGCATTTCGCCGGACTCCTCCGTCGCGATGATGAGGCCCGCGAGCGGTTGCAGGAGGCGCTTTCCGAGTTCGATTTCAGGCATGGCCAGGAGACCCAGACCCATCACGACCTGGAACGTCTGCGTGAGATGCTCTGTTCGCCGGAAAGCCAGGATGAAGCGCTGCGGAAGGTCGCAACCGATTTCCCCTCGGTCGATCGCAAAGCGTTGCAGCGACTGGTAAAAGCGGTGCTACACAGCAATGACAAGCGTGCCTATCGGGAGATCTTCCGGAGACTGAAAGAGGGGCAAGAATAAAAAACACTGAATTTTCACGCAAGGATGACAATAAAAAACGGGGACAGAATGAATTCTGTCCCCGTTTATGCTTTGCTGTGATTCTGTATCAGAGTGCTTTTTTGATCAGCCCTTCAAGCTGATTCTTCGGAACCGCGCCGACGACCTGGTCAACCACCTGACCATCCTTGAACAGGATCAGGGTCGGGATACCGCGAACGCCGTACTGGCCGGGCGTAGCCGGATTCTCATCGACATTCAGTTTGCCGATCTTGACCTGACCGTCAAATTCCTCTGCCAAGTCATCAACCACCGGGCTGATTGCTTTGCAGGGGGCGCACCAGGAAGCCCAGAAATCGACCAGGACCGGTACTGAAGATTGCAGGACATCTGCTTCAAATCCATCATCCGACAGTTGTACGACTTTATCGCTTGCCATCAATTCTCTCCTTTATCTGCAATATCGAATATGTTTTCACATCATAAATTACGGTCGGAAAAAATCAAGGGTTAAATATCTCAAATCACACCGCCTGTCTTGACAGGTCGGGCCGGGGTTTCTATCATGCCAAAAACGCCATACAAGCGAGGCAATGATGATACATGACAAGCTGGTCCGGGCCGCCGAGGAACAGAAGGCACTGCTCAACGAAGTTCTGATTACCCATGCCGAGGCATTCGAGGATTTTGCCCGCGACGTGGTCAGGGCGTTTAACGGGGAAGGTCGCCTCTTCGTCGCCGGTAGTGGTTCCCTCGGTGCGGTCGCCAACCTGATAGCAAATCAGTTCAGTCACCGGCTTTCGATCGACCGACCGATGTTGCCGGCAATTTCGCTCTGCCAGAACCCGGTGCTGGCGACGTCGCTGAATTCCGACAACCAGGGCGACCAGTATTTCGCCCGCCAGCTGCGGAGCATGGCCCGCCCGGGGGATGTCCTGCTGGTTCTCGATGACGCCCGGCATGATATCGCCGTTCGCCAGGCGGTCGAGACCGCGCATGCCCTCGAATGCAAGGTCGCCAAGATCTGCCTCAGCAGCGACGGCGATGGCGACGAACCCGCTTATCTTTTCTGCTTTCCCCAGATTTCGCCGGCCCGCGGCATCGAGGCGGCCGTCTTTTTCGGCAGCCTGTTGTGCGAACTGGTCGAAGGCGAGCTGTTCGGTTTCTGATTCCCGCACGGAGGAGTTATTGACTGATTACCCGGTCATGATGCGTCTTGCCGGTCGGCGCTGCGTCGTTGTCGGTGGTGGCGCGGTTGGTCTGCGCAAACTGCGGGGGCTGGTTGCGGCCGGTGCCGATGTCCTGCTGGTCGACCCGGCCCCGGCCGGTCCGCTTCCGGATGGTGTCGCGGTCCGCCGCCGTCGGTTCGCGGCCGACGACCTCGACGGTGCCAGCCTGGTTTTTGCCGCCACCGACGAGAAACGGGTCAACAGGGATGTTGTCGTCGCCGCCCGCGAGCGCGGTCTGCCGGTCAACGTTGCTGACGATCCGGATAATAGCGATTTTACCTTGCCGGCCACTTTTTTCAGCGGTGGCCTGAGTGTGGCGGTCGCCACCGACGGGCTCAGCCCGGCTGTTGCCGCCCTGGTCCGGGATGATCTGGAGCGTCTATTGTCGCCGGCCTGGTCGATTTTCCTTGAAATTGCAGCAATTTTGCGGCGCAGGCAGTTGACAAGCGAATCCCCAGCCGCGTACAATCTACAAGTTTTGCAAAATCTTTTGAATAAAAGGATTCTGCAATTGATCGAGGCTGCTGACGCGGCCGGCGTCGACCGGTTGCTCGAGGCAGAATGCGGACAAGGTTGTTCGCTGGCTGAGCTCGGAGTCAGCCTGTCAAAGGGGTTGAAATGAGTACCGATATCCTGCTGTTCAAAATCACGATGCTGGTCTACTTTGTCGCAACCATCCTGTTCCTGGTCGATGTTCTGACCCGGCGGGAGCGGTTCGGACAGGTTGGACGATGGGTACTGATTGCCGGTTTCCTCGTTCATCTCGCGACAATGACCTCCCGCTACTTTGCTGCCGGCCATACTCCGGTTTCGAATCTGCACGAATCGCTCTCCTTTTTCGCCCTGACCATTGTCTGTATCTACCTGCTGTTCGATTTCCGTTACCGCCTGGCGATCCTCGGCGCATTTGTCTGCCCACTGGCGGTGGTGCTGATGGTTATCGGGTCGGCCGTACCGAAGCAGGTCAAGCCGATCAACCCGCTGCTCGACAGCTGGTGGTTCCCGATCCATGTCAGTCTCGCGTTCCTCGGCTACGCGGTCTTCGCCCTGGCCGCGGCCGCGGCGGTGATCTACCTGCTGCAGGAGCGAATGCTCAAGAGCAAGAAAATCTCCGGCCTTTACCACCGCCTGCCATCGCTGGAGGTCCTCGATACCATCAATTATCGTTGCCTGACCTTCGGCTTCCCGTTGATGACCATGGGGATTATCTCCGGCGCGGTCTGGGCCAACATGGCCTGGGGTGGTTACTGGCGCTGGGATCCGAAGGAGACCTGGGCCCTGATTACCTGGTTCCTCTACGCGGCACTGTTGCACGGGCGCCTGACCATCGGCTGGCGCGGTCGCCGGGCGGCGATCTTTGCCATCATCGGTTTCCTCTGCCTCCTCTTTTCATTCCTCGGCGTCAACCTGCTGATGTCGGCCGAGCACAGCTTCGATGCCCTGCAGGGCCTGAAGTGATTCGATTCGGACTGATCGCATGAATATCATCGTCGTAGGCTTGAGCCATAAAACAGCGCCGGTTGAAATCCGGGAGAAGGTTGCTTTTGCACCGACCGCCATGCAGGAGCCGCTGCAGCAGGTGCTGGCCCTCCCCGGCGTCGCCGAGGCAGTGATCGTTTCGACCTGCAACCGGGTTGAAATCTACGCCAGCAGCCGCGATGTCGAAGGCTGCATCGTGCAGCTGAAGCGGTTCATGGCCGATTATCATAACCTGGCGTCAACCGATCTCGAAGACCACCTCTATGACTACCAGGGAGAGGAGGCGATCCGCCACGTTTTCCGTGTCGCCTCGAGCCTCGATTCGATGGTCCTCGGCGAGCCGCAGATCCTCGGTCAGATCAAAACCGCCTACGGTTACGCCACCGAGTTCAAGACGGTCGGCCTGATCCTCAATCGTTTTCTGCACAAGGCGTTTTCGGTTGCCAAAAGGGTCCGGACCGAGACCGAGATCGCCAGCAACGCCGTTTCGGTCTCCTTTGCCGCGGTCGAGCTGGCGCGCAAGATTTTCGGGCAGATCGACAACAAGACGGTTCTGCTGATCGGCGCCGGCGAGATGTGCGAGCTGGCCGCCCGGCACTTTATCAATAACGGCGTCTCGTCGGTGATGGTGACCAACCGGACCTTCGAGCGGGCCGAGAAACTGGCGGTCGAGTTCAACGGCCGGCCGATCCCCTTCGACAGCTTTATCGAGCATCTGCACCAGGTCGATATCGTGCTCACCTCGACCGGAGCGCCGAACTTTATCCTCGGTCATCAGAAGATGGAAGAAGTGATCAAGCGGCGGAAGAACAAGCCGATGTTTTTGATCGATATCGCGGTGCCGCGCGATATCGAACCGCAGGTCAACGATATCGACAACATTTACCTCTATGATGTTGACGATCTGCAGGAGGTGGTGCAGGCCAACCTCAAGGAGCGGCAGAAAGAGGCGAAGAAGGCCGAGGCGATCATCGACCAGGAGATCGGGCAGTTTCATCGCTGGCTCGGCAACCTCGACGTGGTACCGACCATCGTCGGTTTGCGCAAGCGTTTCGAAGAGATCCGCAAGAGCGAGGTCGAAAAAACTCTCAGTCGCTTCGGTGATCTCGGCAAGAAGGAGAGAAAATCGATCGAGGCGATGACCTCGGCGATCATCAACAAGATCCTGCATCAGCCGATCTCCGTTCTCAAGCAGTCCGAAGAGAGCTCCGACAGTGACGCCTACGTCGACACTATCCGCACTCTCTTCGATCTCCCGGCCCCGGATCCGGACGAGGGAACCGAACCGAACGATTCAGATAATTCAGAATCCTGAAATAAATAGAAGGAGCAGGTGAACAACATGGCAAAGAAAGTACTACGCATCGGAACCCGGGCCAGCGCCCTGGCACTGTGGCAGGCGAACTGGGTCAAGGACGAACTCGAAAAGCGCTATCCGGATCTCGAGGTCACCCTGACCAAGATCAAGACCCAGGGGGACAAGATTCTCGACGTACCGTTGGCGATGGTCGGCGGCAAAGGGTTGTTCACCAAGGAGTTGCAGGAATCGATGCTGCGCAACGAGACCGACATCGCCGTACACTCGATGAAGGACGTGCCGACCTATTTCCCCGAAGGGTTGGCGCTGCGGTGCATTACCGAGCGCGAGGACTGCCGTGACATCGTTATCCTGCGGCCGGGAGTTTCGACATGGAAGGAGCTCCCGCAGGGAGCCCGGGTCGGTACCAGCGCCCTGCGGCGCAAGGCCCAGCTGCTTCACCTGCGTCCCGACCTGCAGATGGTCGATATCCGCGGCAACGTCCAGACCCGGATCCAGAAACTGACCGACGATAACCTCGACGCGGTCATTCTCGCCTCGGCCGGAATGAAGCGTCTCGGCTTTACCAGCCAGATCAGTGAATATCTGCCGGTCGATGTCTCGATCCCGGCGATCGGGCAGGGGGCGCTCGGTCTGGAAAGCCGTGTCGATGACGATGAGATCAACAGCCTGATCGACTTTTTCAATCATCCCGAGACCGACTGGGCGGTTCGCGGCGAGCGGGCCTTCCTCAAGCGCCTCGAAGGGGGCTGCCAGGTACCGATCGCCTGCCACGGCACCATCAGTGGTGATCAGTTGACCCTGACCGGATTTGTTTCCGACTGCGAAGGGGTAAAGTGTCTGAAGAAGACGGTCACCGGGAACGTTGACGAGTGTGAGAAGCTCGGAACCTCTCTGGCCGATGACCTGCTGATTCAGGGTGCCGGGGAAATCCTCAACGAAGTTTACAACAGCGAAACCTTCAACGTCGAAAAAGAAGACGTCTGACAACGACTGGAGCGGCATTGAAGCGGGGATATGTCTATCTCATAGGGGCCGGTCCCGGCGATCCCGGCCTGATGACGATCAAGGGGCTCGAATGTTTGTCCCGGGCCGATGTTGTCATCTACGACTACCTTGCCAATCCGCAGTTTCTCGAGCAGGCACCGCAGGCCGAGCTGATTTACGTCGGCAAGCGCAAGGGGTTGCACCACTACCCGCAGGAGCAGATCAACCGCCTGTTGCTGGAGAAAGCGGGCGCGGGTAAGGTCGTCGCCCGGCTTAAGGGGGGCGATCCTTATATTTTCGGCCGGGGGGGCGAGGAGGCGATGGCGCTGGCCGAAGCCGGGATCCCGTTCGAGATTGTCCCCGGCGTGACCTCGGCGGTTGCCGCCGCCGCCTATGCCGGCATCCCGATGACCCACCGCGACTGCACCACCACCCTCGGCTTCGCCACCGGCCACGAGGATCCTGCGAAAAAACTCTCCTCCCTCGACTGGGAGAAACTCTCCACCGCTGTCGGGACCCTGGTTTTCTACATGGGGATCGCCAATCTGGAGAACATCTGCAGCCAGCTGATCGCGCACGGCCGGCCACCCGAGACACCGGTGGCGCTGGTGCGCTGGGCAACAACCCCGAAGCAGCAGACTCTGACCGGCACCCTGGCCGATATCGTCAATATCGTCCGCGAGACCGATTTCAAGCCTCCGGCGCTGATCTTCGTCGGTGATGTCGTCAAATACCGCGACAGCCTGCGCTGGTTCGATAACCGGCCGCTGTTCGGCAAGCGGATCCTCGTGACCCGCAGCCGGGCCCAGGCGACCGATTTCTGCAACAGCCTTCAGGCGCTTGGCGCCGAGCCGGTCTGTTGCCCGATGATCGAGATCGTATCGCCGGAATCGATGGCCGACCTCGATGCCGCGATCGATGTCCTTCCCGATGCCGATTACCTGATTCTCACCTCGGCCAATGCGGTTGAGGCGTTCTTCGGTCGGCTCGACGAGCTCGGCCGGGATGCCCGTGCCGTGACCGGTCTGAAACTGGTGACGGTCGGGCCGAAGACGGCCGAGACGCTGACTGCCTACGGCCTGAAGCCGGACATGATCCCGGCCGATTACCGCGCCGAGGGGTTGGTGGAGATGCTCGAGGGCCAGGTGGCGGGAAAAACAGTTATCTATCCGAAAGCGGAGCTGGCCCGTGACGTCATCCCGACGCAACTGGCCGCGGCCGGTGCTACCGTGATCGACCCGGTCGCTTACCGTAGCGTCGTTCCGGAAGATGCCGAAACCTGTCTGCAACAGGCGCTGGCCGAAGGGCTCGACCTGCTGACCTTTACCGCGTCGTCAACCGTGCGCAACCTGGTGGCGCTGCTCGATGAAGCGCAATTGGCCGAGGTCGCGAAGCTCCCGATCGCCTCGATCGGACCGCTGACCAGCAGGACGGCCGAAGAGGCGGGACTGCCGGTGGCGATCGAACCGGAGGACTACACCATTGACGCCATGCTGGCCGCCATGGTTGAATATTTTAAAGCCACAAACCGTGAACAAACGGAACAAGGAGTCTGACCATGTTTTTCCCGGAATACCGAGGTCGCCGGCTGCGGCGCAATGAAAATTTCAGGCGTATGATCAGGGAGACCCACCTGCGGGTCGATGACCTGATCTACCCGATGTTCAGTGCCTTCGGCGAGAACATCAAGAAAGAGATCCCGTCGATGCCGGGTATCTACCAGCAGTCGATCGAGAACATCGTCGCCGAGGCGAAGGAGGTCTACGACCTCGGCATCCCGGCGGTGATCCTGTTCGGTATCCCCGAGTTCAAGGACGCGGTCGGCCAGGACGCCTACAGCGAGACCGGTATCATCCAGGAGACGATCCGGGCGATCAAGAAAGAGGTTCCGGAGCTGACCGTCATCACCGACGTTTGCATGTGCGAATATACCGACCACGGGCATTGTGGCATCATCAAGGATGGTGACGTCGACAATGACGAGACCCTGAACCTGCTCGCCGCCGAGGCGCTCTCCCATGCCCGGGCCGGGGCTGATATCGTCGCCCCGTCCGACATGATGGACGGCCGGGTGGCGGCGATCCGCGAGATTCTCGATGCCAACGACTTCTCCCATATCCCGGTGATGAGCTACGCCGTCAAGTACGCCAGCGCCTACTACGGACCGTTCCGTGACGCCGCTGATTCGACGCCGCAGTTCGGCGACCGGCGCAGCTACCAGATGGACCCGGCCAACCGGATGGAGGCGATCCGCGAGGCGACCCTCGACGTGCAGGAGTGTGCCGACTTCCTCATGGTCAAGCCGGCCCTCGCCTACCTCGATATCCTGCGCGAACTGAAGGACCGTTTCGACCTGCCGTTGGTCGCCTACAACGTGTCGGGTGAGTACTCGATGGTTAAGGCGGCGGCGGAGAAGGACTGGATCGACGGCGACCGGGTGATGATGGAGACCCTGCTCGGGATGAAGCGGGCGGGGGCGGACTTGATCATCACGTACCACGCCAAAGAAGCCGCCAGGTTGCTGAAATAACGCCATCTACTGCGTTCCCCTCGAACTCTTCGCTGCGACGTGGTGGGACCACGCCTCGCTCATCGTTTGTCGGGCGCCTTGTATCTGGCATCATTTCAACAACCTGATATCATCTGGTCTCTTTTGATCAGCCCGGCAACAGGTATAATTGAATTTCAAAGAAATGGACCGCCTTCGGGCGGTCCGTTCGTTTCGGGATGGTGCGATGACTCGTCACATTATGAAAACGCTCGATAACGGCCTGCGGGTGGTCTGTATCCCGCAGCCGCACCTGCATTTGTGCGAGGTCTCCTGCTACGTCGGGGTCGGCAGTCGGCATGATCCGGAGGAATTCTCCGGGATCGCTCACTTCCTCGAGCACATGCTTTTTCGTGGCACCGCCGATTATCCGGACAGCCTTTCTCTGGAGGAGGCGTTCGAAGAGCTCGGTGGCGGCGCCAATGCTGCTACCGACGTCGAGACGACCTGTTATTTCAGCAGCTTCCATCCCGATAACCTCGCGCCCGGTCTCGGCCTGTTCGCCTCGATGTTGCAGCGGCCGCTGTTCAATGATATCGAGACCGAACGGCGGATTATTGTCGAGGAGATCCTCGAGGATCTGAATGAGCAGGGGAACGAGATCAACCCCGATACGCTGATGGCGCAACAGCTTTGGCCCGGAACGGTTCTGTCGCGATCGACACTCGGTACTGTCGAGAGCCTTGGACGGGTCGATGAAGCGGCCTTGCGCACGCATTTCCGCCGGTACTACCGGCCGCGCAATGTCGTCATCGCGGTCGCCGGTCAGGTAATACCGGAAAATGTGTTCGCCGCTGTCGAGAACCATTTCAGCGGCTGGTCGGACGGTACGTTTCCGACTGTTTCTCCGGTGCAATCGGCTCCGGCCGAACAGCGGCTGCTCTGGGTCGATGACTCCGCGTCGCAGCTGGCGGTGCAGCTCGCCTTCCTGCTGCCCGGCCGCGATGATACCCATGCCTTGCTGTTGCGCATCCTGCGTCGGATTCTCTCCGGCGGGGTGACTTCCCGCCTGATGCTGAAGCTGCGCGAGACCCTCGGCCTGGTCTACGGTGTCGAAGCAAGCCTCTCCCTGCTTGCCGAAACCGGGGCGCTGGCGGTCGATTTTTCGGTGGCGCCGGAGAACCTGGTGTCGGCGGTCGAAGCCTGTCTCGAGGTTTTTGCCGAGCTGCGCAGTCAGCCGGTGCCGAAGGCAGAGTTCGACCGGGTGGTCAAAAGCTATCTCTATGATCTCGATTTTGCCAAGGATAATCCCGAAGAGATGGTGACCCGCTACGGCTGGGGGGAGCTGGTCGGGTTCGTGCGCGGCATCGAAAGCGACCGGCAAGGTTTGCTTGTCGCGACACCGGACGAGATCCTGCAGACGGTCCGCGACTGCCTCGATCCGGGGCAGATGCGATTGGTCGTGGTCGGCCCGGAGTCGTCATCCCGGAAGCGGCAGGTCGAAGAGCTGCTCGTAAACTTCGCCGCCCCTCTCAGCTGATGTGGATCGTCTTGTAGAGGAAGTTCTTGAATTTGTAGAAAAGCTTTTTCTGCTCCGGGTCACTGCTGTGCGGATCGCACGCTTTTAGCAGCCGGGCAATCTTCGGCATGTTGCTGGCCCCCTCTCCCCTCGCCATATCGATCACCTTTCGTACCATCTCCTTGCTGATCTTATTTTTGGTGTAAGGAGTGTAGAGTTCCGCCCAAAAATCGCTTTCGTCCGCGACGATCGACCGGAAGAGGTTCTGCGCCGTTTCCCGATCGAGGTCTGCTACCATGCCGTTGTCCGGCTTTGTTGGCCGCGGGCTGGTGTCGATGGCGGCCCGGATATTGGCTCCGGTGATGACTTTGCCCCGGCGCAGGAATAGGGCCCGCAGCAGGATGCTGCGCAGCTCGCGGATGTTGCCGCTGTAGCGGTGCGCCGAGAGCATGGCGGCTGCCTCCCGGTCGATGGTCGGCACCGCCTCTGGCGGGTCATCCGGCGCCCGGTAGATCTGGTAGAGACGTCCGAGGAAGTGGGTCGCCAGGTCGGGGATGTCTTCGCGGCGCTGGTTGAGGGACGGGACGTTCAGCGAGAGTTCGGAGAGGCGATGGTAGAGGTCTTCGCGGAATGTTCCCTTGCGGATCAGTTCAGCCATATCCTTATTGGTCGCCGCGACCAGCAGCACCCGGGCGTAGCGGGTGACGTTCTCGCCGAGCCGGACGAAGCCGCCGTTGTCGAGGAAACGGAGCAGCTGGACCTGGGTCTTCGGGTCGGCGTCGCCGATTTCGTCGAGGAAGACGACGCCGCCGTGCGCCTCTTCGAGTATCCCCTTGCGGTCGGTGTGGGCGCCGGTGAAGGCCCCCCGCTTGTGCCCGAACAGCTCCGAGTAGGTCAGCTCGCCACTGTAGGCGGCGATGTTGGTCTTCTGCAGCGACAGCTGGGTGTCACTGCCGAACCTCTCTTGGTACATCTCGTTGAGACGGGAGAAGATGTTGTTGAAGACGAACTCTTTGCCACTGCCGGTATCACCGGTGATCAGGATCGAAGGGAGGCCGAGGGTCGCTTCCTGCAGGTTCTGCCCCTGCCAGGAGGCGATGCGGTTGAAGACCGGCGGCGTGGTGCGGGTGATGAAGTCGACGATGTCGAGCGCCATGTCGGAGTTGCCGATGATGTTACCGATGCGGTAGGAGGAGATCTTCGGGTCGCGGTAGTCGACGTCACTTCGCAGCAGGTTGATCTCGGTCGTCAGCTGTTCGATATGCTCGAGGTCGGTCAGGTAACGGGCGATCATGCGGCCGATGATGAGCAGGATCCGCTTGTGCTCCTCGGTGAAGTAGTGCTCCTGCAGTGAATCGAGACAGATCACCGCCTTGACATCGTCTTCGCTGACCACCGGTACCGCGATCTCACTCCGGATGACTTCGGTAATCTCGCGGTAGAAGCCATCATCCCTCTTCGCCTCGGCGGTATCGCCGATGATGACCGGCCGGCGGCTGAAGGCGACGTAGCCGCCGAGACTCCGTTCCTGCGGTGCGAGGTCCTCGCCGCCGATCGGCAGCGGCGGGATATTCTTTTTCAGCCACTCCTTGCTCTTGGCACCGAGCAGGTGCCCTTCCTCGTCTTCCACCACCAACATGCGCCGCCCGTCGATTTCTCGAGCGATGGCGATGCTGCCGGTATCGGCCCCGATCAGCTCGGTCGCCTTGGAAAGGACGCGGTTCAAAAAGGGTTGCAGGCCGGTGAAACGTTCCTGCAGCAGGTCGCTGATGTCGGAGAGGACCTGGATCTCCATGTGCTCGACCCCGATCTCCTGGATGACCCGCTGCACCATTTCGGCATGGGATTCAAGCAGCCATTTTTCGAAATCGCTGAACTGGTAGATCTCACGGGTGTAGTAGTTGACCAGGCAGATGACCCGGCGCGAGTGTTTTTCGTAAAACGGAATCACGTAGAGAGATTTCAGCCCGAGCTCATCGGTCAGGTATTGCTTCTGCAGGGTTTCTTCGGAGAGGTCGGGGATGAAGAGCGGCTTGAGCATGCGGTCGTCGATGATGACACCCTCCCGGTTGATGAATCGTGAGAGCAGCGAGGTGCCGGGGCCGAGGTTTACCAGGAGTTCTTCGGCATAAAGCTTCGCCGCTTCCTTCTCCTGCGAGTAGGTCGCGAGGATCTGCAGCCCTTCGCCGCTGCTTTCCGGGTCGTCCAGGCTCGGCACCAGGACCGAGGCGAGGGCGAGCTTGTCGACCAGGCGGACGGCAGCCCGGACCATGTGCTCGGCTGCTTCTTTCTTTTTCGCCTCGTCGACCAGGCGGGCCAGAACGATCTGTTGTCGGTACTTGCGGGCCTGGTCGATGCTGTCGACGACCTGGTCGATGAATTCCTGCAACTGCTGGACCTGCTCCTGTGCCGGAAGCCGTCCGGCGCGGCTGCTGTCGATGCAGATCACCCCGAGCGGCCGCCCCAGGTGCAGGATCGGCAGCAGGTGGCTCGCCTGAACCGAGAAACTCGACGCCATCTCTTTCGATTTATCATTCGGCAGGTTGGCGATATCGGCAATCTGCGCCTCCTCCTGCGCCATGTAGGCCCGGGAGACGAGAAACTCTTCCGAATTCAGGGGGAAGGTCTCCCGCCGCACATGCTCCGGGTAGCGGCCGGCGGTCGCTTCGCAGACGAGCTGGCCGACGGTCAGATCCTCGAGGTAGATGCGACACCGGCTGCGGCCGGTGATGTTCAGGATCGCCTCGGAGAGCAGGTGCAGGATGTCGTCGAGGTTCTCCTTGCCGTAGGAGGAGATGCGGTCGGCCGTCTGGGCGAGAGTGGAAAATCTTTGCATGGCTGATTTGTCCCTGTGTAAAGAGTGTACACAGGAGTATAGGGCGCCACGTCGTGGCTGTCAAAGAGGAAACAAGGGGTCAGGCGAGTTCGAGGTCGGGATGGAACTTGGTCAGGATCTTCATGAAGTTTTCGGCGAGCAGGGGGTGTAGCTGGGTCCCACCCATGTATTTCATCGTCGTTGCAACCTCTTCGAGGTCGCGCGAGGGGGAGTAGGTGCGGTGGGTCGACATCGCGTCGAACATATCGGAGAGGGCGGTCATGTGGCTGCTGATGTTCTGCTCCCGGCTGCCGGCGTTCTTCGGATAGCCGCTGGCGTCGAAGCGGATGTGGTGCTCGTAGGCGGTGACCACCGCCAGGCGCGGCACCCCGGGACAATTGATCAGGAACTTGGCCCCTTCCAGCGGGTGGCGCCTGATCATTTGCCATTCATCGTCGTCGAGTTGCCCCGGCTTGTTCAGAACCTCGATCGGAACCTGGAGTTTGCCGATATCGTGCAGCAGGGCGGAGATCCCTATATCGTGCAGCAGACTCCCCTCGATGCCGAGCGAAGTTGCCTGCGCCAGGTTGAGGATGCAGACGTTGATCGAGTGGGTGAAGGTGTACTCGTCCATCTCCTTGAGCGGCGCCAAGGCCAGGATCGGATTCGATTCCCGGGTAAAGGCGGCGATGAAGGAGGAGACGATCTCCGAGATGCCGACCGAGTGCAGTTTCTTCTTCTTGCGGGTTGCCTCGTAGATATCCTTAAGTCGGTTGATCTGTTCCTCGGTCAGATCTTCGAACTCGGCCGTCTCCGCTTCTCCCCGTTTGCCGGTCGCTGACGGGTCGTCATCACTCGGGGCGTAGCGGAGTTCGAGCTTGCCGAGACGGATATTTTCGGTCGAGCGGGTACCGTTTTCGTCCTTGCCGGAGAGACCGGCGACCAGGGTGAGGATCTCTTCCTGGGTGGCGAAACGGGATACCTTGAGCAGACCGATACCGGAGTGCTTGAGCATGCTCGCCAGCCGGGCCGGGTACATGCCGCCGCCGAGCGGCTTGCTGCCGATGACGATCTGCTCATCGACCCGCTTCAGGGCGATTTCAGAGTCCTTGTCGATTGCCTGCTGCAGGCTTTCCAGTGCCCGCGCGCAGAGCTTGCCGACCTGGGTATGCTCGAGCGGATAGAAGGTCGCGGTCGTCACCGCCGATGCGAGATGACGGATAAAGTCGAGCAGCGCCTGCTGCCGGAGTTCGTTCATGGTGTTCCCCCCTTCGGCAGGCGGCGCAGAACCTGGCTGGCAATATCGACAAAATCACCTTTGCTCTGCGCAACCAGTCTCTTCAGGAAGGGATGTACGGCGGCGGGCGGGTACTTGACCAGTGAGCGCAGGATGTTGGCTTTAAACTGCTTGTGCAGCCCCGAGCGTAAGAGATTGCGGCTGGCAAGGACCGGTTCGAACGACGGGATAAAGTTGGGATCGCCGATCTCGGCCAGGCTCTTCAGGGCGATGGCGCGCAGTTCGTATTCCGGGTCGGAGCGGCCGGTGGTGATGATGTTGATCAGCTCCTGATGCACTGCCGGCCCCTTGCTGTTGCGAGCCAGCAGGGCGGCGTTCTTGCGCCGCTGCATGTCGTCGCACTGCATCTCCCGGACGAGGTACTGGTCGGCTTTCGGGTCGTTGAAGTGGAGGTAGGTTTTCATCGCCTCGAGGTGAACCTTGGGGTGCTTGTGCCCGATCAGGCGGCGCATCGGCAGCATGATCGACGGATCGTTGTAGCGGCGCAGCAGGATGATGATGTTGCGAACGAAGTACCATCGTTTGTCGTGCAGGTGCTTAAGCAGGGCCTCCTTGGCCGCCGGGCCGATTTCGTAAAGGACCGACATCAGAAACTGGCGCATCGTCATATCCCCTTCATCGGCGAGACGGTTGATCATCGGCTCGATGAAGGGGGTCTTGATGTGCCCGATCAGCTTGCGGATGTCGTCATGTTTCTCCGCACCCCAGATATCGAAGCCTTCGAGGACGCTGTTGGTAAATTCCTCGGTATCGTAAACTTCGAGAGTCTGCTCGGCGATCGGGATCGAAAACGCTTCCGCGTCCTCGTGGTGCTGCTGCAGGCGATCGTAGGTGGTCACCAGCGAGGCGAAGTCGCCGACCTCGATGAAGTAGCGGACCAGGTCGATCAGGTTCTGGGTCATCAGCTCTGCCTGGTCCGACATCGGATCCTCGTCGATCAGGTCGAGGATGACGTTCATCACCGAGGTTTCGATGTCGTGCCCTTCGAGGCTCTGCGCCACCTCCTCGGTGGTTGCCTGGTCGATGTCGTCGAATTTGTCGAGGGAGAGGACGTCCTCGAGAAAATCCTGGTAGATCTGCGGCATGAACTGACCCGGAGTGCTCCCCTCGAAAATGGTCCGGATGCGGTGTTCGATCTCCGAGTCGATCCGCTCCTCGTGTTGTTTGATCACCCGTGAGGAGTCGGCCCCTTCCGGCGTGGTTTCGGTCAGCTTGGCCAGGAGGTTGAGCAGGGTCGGCGGTATGGATAGCTTTTCCTCGTTCGCTTCACCGAAGATTTCGAGCAGAGTGGCAGGCGAGAGACCGGTCAGCATGTTCTCGGCCAGTTCGGTCTGGTCGCCGAGGGTGGCGAAGGTACTGTTGAGCAGCTCGCGGCGCAAATTCGGGTCGAGCTGGTCGGCCAGGCGTCCGAGCCTGACCATCATCGCCGCTTTTGATTTCTGGTCAAGCCCTTCCTTGTCGAGTTCCTTGAAAAAAGAGGTGATGGTCGCGTCGTAACTCTCCTCGCCGCTCTGTTCTTCCGCTTCGCCCTTTCTCTTCTTCTCTTCGTTGATCAGCCGGGCGATGGTCGCCGGGTCGAACTGCTCTGTCTCCGATTCGCCGTCCTGTTCAAGCCGCCCTTCGATCAGGCTGCTGATAAAGTTTTCCCAGTGCATATCGACGACCGGATCTTTCTCGTCTTTCGTCGGGGCCGCGATAACATCCATCTCGGTCGATTGGAAAGAGGAGTAGTCGATATCCATGACCTTGAGCGCTTGAACCCCCGCCTCCTTGAGCAGGAATTTGAAACCGCCCTTCTGCCGGATTTCGTCCGGTTCCATGCTGAGCAGATTGTAGAACTCGAGTAGCTCGTGGTGGGTAACGCTGCGGTGAATAGTGAAGGAGGCGATGTCGCAGTCGAAGAGCGAGCCGGCCAGGTCCTTGAAGACGGCGTTCTTCTCGAGGCTGGCATCGCCGATGATCAGGCTGCTCTTGGCGACTCCGATGGTGATGTCGTCACGGCATTCAAGCAGATTGTCGAGCAGAACGAGGAAGTTCTGGACCGACTTGGCGATCTGCGGATGGTCTGAGGGGTAGGACTTGACGTGGTGTCGCGCAATATTGAACAGAAAGATAAAGCGATTCAGAACCTTGGGGTCGAAATCGATTTCGTAATTGTCGCTGTGGTCAAACGGCACGTTCCGGCTCCCCCCGTGAGTGGAAATAGAACACCAATTGTAACAAACTTGACAAAAAAAGAATAGAATAGAGCAGCCCTCCTTTATATGGATGTTCTATTATTAATAATAAGGCGCGAAGATGATTTGCCAATCAACTGCGTTGAGAGGTTCCCTCTGAAACAGGTTTTCTGCTATATTGTGTTGCCGATGTAACATCCTTTTTTTGGAGTGAACATGTTTTCTCGTCGATTCGAAAAAACGGTGGTGCTGTTTCTGCTAGTCATCGTTTTGTTCTTGCCGGTCTCTATATCTGCCGAAGAGGGCGCGGCTCCAGCCGCACCTCTTGAGACCCTCTATATTGTCCCCTTTCTCAACGTTATGATTCCGGAAGATTTCTCAGCGCTGATGTTCGATCAGTTCGTCGACCAAATGATTGCCGTCGGCGAGGCGCGCGATTTTTCGGTCCGTATCCTCAAGCAGGAGCTTGACTCGGTCGATCCGGAGTGGCTCGGCAGCCAGCATTACATCTCCGGGGAGCTGTTCGCTTACCTTGAAGAGAGCGGCTGCTGCTCGACTTCAATCGAGGCGAAGGCCCGCCTCTATCGTCACCAGCCGGGGCTGGATGAACCGGCCGATATTATCCTGATCGAGGACGATTCGTTTTTCGATCATGACCTCGGCAACCTCGACCAGGAACGGACGATAATGGCGACGCGCATGGCCGAGACTCTGGTCGATCGCCTGCAGTCGAAAATGGAAGAAAAATTGTTTTAGCCCGAAGGCGCTTTTTTCCAGAATAAGCCTTGACAATTCCCACAATCTGATTATATTACCAAACGTCGTTAGCACTCACTGTAAATGAGTGCTAACACATCGCGAAAAGATGTCTTGATCTGTAATGGACGATAAGGCGTCTTTTTTGTTTTCGCCGATTTGGCAACAATTGCTTGAATCTATATGAAGGATGTTCAGAAAGGAGAAACAGAAAATGAATATCAGACCACTGCATGATCGGATTATCGTTGAAAGGCTCGAAGAGGAGACCATGACCGCCGGCGGGATCATCATCCCGGACAGCGCCAAGGAGAAGCCGCAGGAAGGCAAGATCGTTGCTGCCGGTAAAGGCAAAGTGACCGAGGACGGCAAGGTCCTGGCTCTCGACGTCAAGGTCGGCGACAAGGTCCTGTTCGGCAAGTACGCCGGAACCGAGATCAAGATCGATGGCAAGGAATTTCTGATGATGCGCGAGGACGACATCCTCGGCGTTGTCGAATAATTCAAGATTTACCCAGATAAGGAGATTTGAACAATGGCTGCTAAAAATATCAAGTTCGGACAAGATGCCCGCGCCGAGATTCAGGCCGGTGTCGATAAACTGGCGAATGCCGTCAAGGTAACCCTCGGGCCGAAGGGCCGCAATGTTGTCATCGAGAAAGCTTTCGGTGCGCCGCTGATCACCAAGGACGGTGTTACCGTCGCCAAGGAGATCGAGCTCGAAGAGAAGTTCGAGAACATGGGCGCTCAGCTGGTCAAGGAAGTCGCCTCCAAGACCTCCGATGTTGCAGGTGACGGAACCACCACCGCAACTGTTCTCGCCCAGGCGATCTACCGCGAAGGGGCCAAGCTGGTTACCGCCGGTCACAACCCGATGGAGATCAAGCGTGGCATCGACAAGGCCGTTGAGGCGGCTGTCGCATCGCTGCAGGAACTCTCCAAGCCGATCAAGGACCACACCGAGATCGCCCAGGTCGGTACCATCTCGGCCAACTCGGACGAGACCATCGGCAACATCCTCGCCGAGGCGATGGAGAAGGTCGGCAAGGAAGGTGTCATCACCGTCGAAGAAGCAAAGGCGATGGAGACCAGCCTCGAGACCGTCGAAGGGATGCAGTTCGATCGCGGTTACCTCTCTCCCTACTTTGTCACCGATGCCGAGCGCATGGAGACGGTTATGGAAGACGCCCTGATCCTGATCCACGACAAGAAGATCAGCAACATGAAAGACCTGCTCGCTATTCTCGAGCCGGTTGCCAAGCAGGGTCGTCCGCTGGTGATCATCGCCGAGGACGTCGAAGGCGAAGCGCTGGCAACCCTGGTCGTCAACAAGCTGCGTGGTACCCTCAACATCGCGGCCGTCAAGGCTCCGGGCTTCGGTGACCGTCGTAAGGCGATGCTCGAAGATATCGCCGTACTGACCGGCGGCAAGGTTATCTCCGAAGAGGTCGGTTTCAACCTCGAGACCGCTACCCTCGACATGCTCGGTAGTGCCAAGCGCGTTGTTATCGACAAGGACAACACCACCATCATCGACGGTGCCGGCTCCGAAGTCGACATCCAGGGTCGGGTCAAGCTGATCCGCGCTCAGATCGAAGAGACCAGCAGCGACTACGACCGTGAGAAGCTCCAGGAGCGCCTCGCCAAGCTGGTCGGCGGCGTTGCCGTGGTCAAGGTCGGTGCAGCTACCGAAACCGAGATGAAAGAGAAAAAGGCCCGCGTCGAGGACGCCCTGCACGCAACCCGCGCTGCCGTTGAAGAAGGTATCGTCCCGGGAGGCGGTGTCGCCCTGATCCGCGCCGTTGTCGCTCTCGAGAAGCTCAAAGTCGATACCGAGCAGCAGTTCGGTGTTGACATTGTCAAGCGCGCCCTCGAAGAGCCGCTGCGCCAGATTGCCGCAAACGCCGGCGTCGAAGGTTCGATCGTTATCAACAACGTGATCAGCGAGAAGGCCGCCTACGGCTTCAACGCTGCGACCGACACCTACGAAGACCTGATCAAGGCCGGTATCATCGATCCGACCAAGGTCACCCGTTCGGCTCTGCAGAACGCTGCTTCGGTTGCTGGTCTGATGCTGACCACCGAGGCCTGCATCGCCGACATCCCGGTCGACGAGTCTGCTATGCCTGCTATGCCTGGCGGCATGGGTGGTATGGGCGGCATGGGCGGTATGATGTAATTTCGATTACCGAACAAAGCCTAAATAAAAAGCCCCCCGGGAAACCGGAGGGCTTTTTTAATGTTCAGCGGAGGATTGAAAATGGGTCATCGGGATTTACTGGGAAAAATGTTTAATTGATGGTTCTCTATTTTTGGCATCCAATGTTGAAGACCATCCTGTAAATCCTTAGATAACATAAGAATTAGTTATAGTGGGATTTATAATAAACTTCTGCCTGGCGCAGTTTTAATTCCGATAAGTCGTGACTTATAGGATAAGCCCTCGAATGTGCTTCGAGGGCTTTCTTGATTTATTAAACTTCTTATGTGCGAGTCTTTTATGGTCCCCGAACCGGATGGCACCTAAAGCTGAACGGAAAGTCGATATGCACACCTTCACTTCCAACGATTTCTAGCTATTGCACGCCCCCCTTTTGGCGAAGGTCTTCTCGCAACTTCTCAATTCGGGACCGATTTACCCCGAAATCATAATAACCGGTTCGCGAGGAAGAACGAACCGCAACAATCTTGCCCTCCGGGCGCAAATGAAATTCAACGTCATCGACGAACCCGAATATCCGACTGCGACATTCGACATGCAGGTAGCGAGCATCCTGCCTCACAACTTTTGTTCTCGGGAGTTGCAAAACCTGCTTCACCAACATGCGCCAGGCTTTTTCAGGCGGGATCTTCAGCTCGAAGGGTTTTACTTGCTGATCAGGATTTTCAGTGTCGCTCGACACGCAATTGGGCGAAGATGGGCAAAAGGTCAATCTGGAGTCCACAATGCCAAGTTCTCTGTTGCTTCTGCTATTGCATGAGGACAACAGAAGGACCGGCAGAAGGAACAATAACAGAAGCTTAACAAAATGCAAAAGAGGCGTTTTCTTCCTAGAAGTCAGCATCAGTTGACACTCTGAGGCTGGATTTCTATCAATACTTCGTTTCGCCTCAGAAACCATAGACTGAACGGTGCGTTGTAACGTGCAAAAACAGGCTCACCTATTACTTGCAAGCCCTGCTTGTTGATCGCTTCAAACAGTATTTTTTCGTTTTTGCGATACTTTTCTTCACTCCAGGTTCCCGAATACCTTCGCGCGGCCATCAGCTTTGCCGGGACCTCTTTTAATTTCACTTTGGAATCTGCAGGCACAGGTAAATCTTCAAGAGCATAAGCCTTCGGCATTACGAAGGCAAAACGATAGCCGGGCAATTTGTCATCGCCCTGAATATCCTCATTAGTTAATTCAGTGCCACCCTGGTCTGGCTGCTGGATGACAGGAGTTGTCATCTCAATTTTCCCCTGTGGCCTTTTGTCTTCGCTGATATAGGAAAACAAAAGACGAAAAGCCTGGCTGCCAACATCGGAAAAGTCACCATTTACAAATGTTTCAGCGACCACGTAGGGTTCGTATTGACGCAATTCAAATTCAGGAAACGTCTTAACAACCTCA
>PKTZ01000116.1 GCA_002868925.1 Desulfuromonas sp.
CAGTCAAAACAAAACCACGGCAAAATAATGATTGTTCAAATAAAAGAGGCGCCTCAAGGGCGCCTCTTTATAACAAACAATTTGGTGATGATTACTCCATGTCACTCTCAATCCGGATGAAGTGCATCTTCTCCTCGACAACATCAAGCTGATCGATCTCGTCAATGGCGGCACGGATATCACCCTCTTTTGCCTCATGTGTCATCAGAACGATCGGGGTTGCTCCGCTGGCTTCCCGCTCCGGCTGGATCATCGAAGCAATGCTGATGCCGTGCTCGCCAAGGATACCTGAGATCTTGGACAACACGCCCGGTGCGTCAATTACGCCAACCCGCAAGTAATACTGTGTGCAGATATCGGCCATCGGCTTGACGTCGATGGTCTTAATCGCATTTGGCATGTAAGCCATTGACGGTGTGCGCTGCCCTGCCCCGGCGGCAATCCCGCGGGCAATCGAAACGACATCACCCATGACGGCACTCGCCGTCGCTTCCATCCCGGCTCCGTGGCCATACTGCATGATTGGACCGACGAAGTCGCCGACCAGGCGAACCGCGTTGAAAACACCTTCGACATCTGCCAGTGGGTAATGCAACGGCACCATAGTCGGGTGAACGCGTGCCTCGATCTGGCCGTTGTCCGCCTTGCCGATCGCCAGAAGCTTGATTTTGTAGCCAAACATCTCGGCATAATCGATATCGAGCGGCGTAATATTGCTGATCCCTTCGGTATAAACATCATCGAAGTCGATCTTGGTACCGAAACAGAGGGTGAGCAGCAGCGCCAGCTTGTGGGCGGTGTCGACTCCCTCGACATCGAAAGTCGGATCGGCCTCGGCGTAACCCTTCTCCTGGGCGACCTTGAGCACATCGGCAAACTCGGCCCCTTCGTTGGTCATCTGGGTCAGGATGTAGTTGCAGGTCCCGTTGAGAATACCGAAGATCGACTTGAATCGATTGGCGCAGAGGTTTTCCTTGATAGAGGAGATGATCGGAATCCCGCCACCGACCGATGCCTCGAACAGAACCTCGACCCCGTGCTTGTCGGCAGCAGCGAAAATTTCATCGCCGTGCAGGGCGAGCAGCGCCTTGTTGGCGGTGACAATGTGCTTGCCGTTTTCGATCGCCTTGAGCACGAAAGAACGTGCCGGCTCGTAACCACCGATCAACTCGATAACGACGTCGATCTCCGGATTGACCAGCACTTCGTCGGCGTCTGTGGTCAACACCCCGACCGGCACATCGACACCACGGTCGGTGGTAATATCGAGATCGGCGATCTTGGACAGGATCAATTCGGCACCGAGCCGATCTTTAAGAAGTTCGGAATTTTGTTGAAAAACCTTGACCACGCCGGTCCCGATGGTACCGAAACCGAGAAGGCCTACTCGGATCTGCTTCATAAACACCTCAAGTAAATATCCGGTTAAAGCAAAGACTCCTGCTTTCCGCTTCTGGAACGGGTAAGAACAGGAACCGTATCGAACGAAAAAAGCGACTCCAGCGACGAGCCGTTGTCGCGAAGGGCGACGACCAATTGCTTAAGTTCCGCTGCCGGAACCTCCTCCTGGCTATCGAGACAGAAAGCAACCCGGTCGAAACCGGCTTTTTCGCAGACCTTGAACCCTTTCTTCAGCAACTTTTCCCAGGCGGCCGCGGTCAGCTTTTCACGGTTACCCCCGCCGAGGAAGAGCGCCCAGTCAACGTCGAGCTTGCCGTTGTTGCGAACCGCCACGATATCGCCACTGCGGCCGGTCGCACTGCCGGCAAGCAGCAACTCGGTCAGTTTGCCGTTGAGGCGCCAGTCGAGCAGCGCAGCGGCGCCGTGCAACGGCCGGTCATCCTCAAAAAAGAAAACGACTGCCACCTCCCCCTCCATCCGGTCGGGCTGCAGATCAAGGAAATAGGTCTCACTCATTCTTGCCGGTCCGTTGTTTTGAAATCTTGTCGAGGATGCCGTTGATGAATGGCGACGTATCACCGGTTCCGTAGCGTTTACCGATCTCGAGCGCCTCGTTGATGACAACACTGACCGGCACGTCGGGCTGATATAGGAGTTCGTAGGCCGCAAGGCGGAGCAGCGAAAGATCGACCCGGGCCATCCGATCGAGGGCCCAGTTGGTCGAATACTTGTCGATGACTGCGTCAATTTCGGCCAGGTGATCGACGACGCCCCGGACCAGGATTTCGGCGAAGGCCTTGATGTGTGACGGAATCTTCTGACTCAGGTCATCGATCGGCTCACCGAGGGTGTCGTTCTGAAATCGAAAGCTTCCCCAGAAATCGTCGAGGATAAAATCGATCTCCCGGTCGTGATCGTAGAGACTGTAAAGTACCTTCAGGGCAAGTTCCCGGCCCTGGCGACGAACACCCTGCTCCATCAGGCATCCATCGCCTTGAACAGGTTGACCATCTCGATGACGCTGACGGCCGCCTCGAAGCCCTTGTTGCCGGACTTGGTGCCGGCCCGCTCGACCGCCTGCTCGATATTGTCGGTAGTGAGGACGCCGAAAGCGACCGGAACTCCCGAATCGAGGCTGACCGAAGCGATTCCCTTAGAGACTTCGGCGCTGACGTAGTCGAAATGCGGTGTTGCGCCGCGGATAACGGCACCGAGGCAGATCACGGCGTCGAACTTGCCCGAAGCGACCATCTTCTTGGCGGCGACTGGCAGCTCGAATGCGCCCGGGACACGGGCCACGCTCAGGTCTGCATCATCGGCGCCGTGGCGAACAAGGGCGTCGATTGCGCCTTCGAGCAGGCGATCCGAAATAAAACTGTTAAAACGGCTGACCAGCAGACCGACCTTGAGGCCGGATGCATCGAGTTTACCTTCAATATTTTTAGCCATGACTTGTTTCTCCTACCCCTAGAGGTTCAGATATTCTCCAAAAGATGACCCATCTTTTCACGTTTGGTCTTCAGATATTTAATATTATCGCCGGTCGCTTCGACCTCGATCGGGACCCGCTCGACGATCTTCAGGCCGTACCCTTCGAGCCCGACGATCTTCTTCGGATTGTTGGTCATCAACCGGATCTGTCGGACCCCGAGTTCATTGAGGATCTGGGCGCCGATACCGTAATCGCGCAGGTCGGCCTGGAAGCCGAGCACTTCGTTCGCTTCGACAGTATCGTGCCCCTCATCCTGCAGGGCGTAAGCCTTGAGCTTGTTAATCAGGCCGATCCCGCGCCCTTCCTGGCGCATGTAAAGGATAACGCCGGCCCCCTCGCGATCGATCTGCTGCATGGCGGCATGCAGCTGGTCGCCGCAGTCACAACGCTGCGAACCGAATACGTCGCCGGTCAGGCACTCGGAATGAACCCGCACCAGAACCGGTTTGTCCGGATCGATCTCCCCTTTAACCAGGGCGAGGTGGTTGGCGTTGTCGACATCGTTTTCATAGGCGATAGCATGAAAATCACCGCCGAACGGGGTCGGCAAATCGGTCTCAGCCGCACGGCGGACAAGCAGTTCCTTCTGCATCCGGTAGGCGACGAGATCCTCGATGGTAACAATGCGCAGACCGTGCTTTTCCGAAAATTCCTTAAGCTGCGGCATGCGTGACATGGTGCCGTCGTCGTTCATGATCTCGCAGATCACCCCGGCCGGCTTGAGTCCGGCCAGGCGCGCCAGATCGACAGAACCCTCGGTCTGTCCGGCACGGACCAGAACCCCGCCTTTTTTGGCACGAAGCGGGAAGATATGTCCCGGCCGGGCCAGATCGAACGGCTTGGTCTCATCGGCAATGGCGACCTGGACCGTCCGCGCCCGGTCGGCGGCAGAGATCCCGGTCGAAACGCCGGTGCGGGCTTCGATCGAGATAGTAAAGGCGGTCCCGAAAGATGACGAATTCTCCTGAACCATCAGCGGTAGCTCGAGTTCATCAGCCCGCTGCTCGGTCATGGAGAGACAGATCAGACCACGCCCCTCGCGGGCCATGAAATTAATCGCTTCCGGGGTCGTCTTCTCGGCGGCGACAACGAGGTCGCCCTCGTTCTCCCGGTCCTCGTCATCGACCAGTATTATCATTTTACCCTGGCGCAGATCCTCCAGGGCGGCTTCGATATTCGCTATCGGCATTATCCAATCCTTTCGAATTGGCAAATATCTCACATAAATCCATGCTTGGCAAGAAATTCACCGGACAATTTCGATGATTCCCCGTCAGATTTTCCACTCGTTATAAACCGCTCGACGTACTTGCCGAGGATATCGGTTTCGATGTTGACCCGACGTCCAGATTTACAGGAGTCGAGGGTCGTTGCCTGCAGGGTATGGGGAATGATACTGACCGAAAAACGGTTCTTCTCGACCGTATTCACGGTCAGGCTGATGCCATCGATCGCCACCGAACCCTTGACCACGAAATAGCGGACGTATGCATCGTCGATCTCGAAGGTGATCACGACCGCGTTCTGTTCCTGCTTGACCGAAACAAACGAACCGACGGTGTCGATGTGACCGGTTACAATATGACCGCCGAGACGATCACCGACCCGCAAGGCCCGTTCCAGATTAACCCGGCTGCCGCTCTGTAAATCCGAAAACGTCGTCCGATCAAAGGTTTCCGGTGACATATCGACGGTAAAGCTCTTTTCATCCTTGGCGATGACCGTCAGGCAGGCCCCGTTGACCGCAACCGAATCACCGAGTTGCAACTCGGCCGTCGGCAGCGCTGTGTTGATAGTCAAACGCGCCTCACTGCTGGTTCTGACCAACTGGCTGATAGTTCCGCAATCTTCGACCAGACCGGTAAACATCAGGCAACCTCCCCTTCGATCAGGATATCGTCTCCGAACATACGTGTCCGAATATCGGAAAGCCGGGTCGCATCGGCGAGCAGGCGGCTCCCGGCGCCATTAAACAGGAACGAACCATCGTTACCACCGAACAGCAGCGGCGCCACGAAAATCGCCACCCGATCGACAATGCCGGTGCGGACCGACTCCCCGGCCAAGGTGGCGCCCCCCTCGAGCAAAACAGACTGGATATCCCGCTTGCCGAGTTCAGTCAGAACAGAGTTCAAATCAACCCGTCCCTGGGCGTCAGCACCGGTTATCACCACATCAGCTCCAGTCGCAGCAAGTCTCTTTCTCTTATCCGGCTCCGCCTGCTCGGTTGCAAAAACAATCACCGGTGCCGTCGACTCACCGCTTAACAACTTACTTTCGACCGACATCCGGAGTTGCGAATCGATCACAACCCGCGTCGCGTCCCGACCGCCCTGCGGCAGTCTTGTCGTCAGCAGTGGATCGTCGGTGAGTACCGTGCCGGCACCGACCATCACCGCATCTGAGCGATCGCGCATCTCATGTACATACCGGCGACTCTGCTCATTACTGATCCACTGCGAATCTCCGTTTGAGGTCGCGGTCTGCCCGTCGAGGGTCATCGCCATCTTCAGGGTAACGAAAGGCAGACCGGTTGAAATATGTTTGGCAAAAGGAGCGATCAGCCGATTGCACTCTTTTTCAAGCAAGCCGGTTTGGACATCAATCCCCGCCTGTTGCAGCCGCTCGACGCCGCTTCCGGCAACGGATGGATTCGGGTCGACGCAACCGACGACGACACGGGAGATGCCGGCGGCGATCACAGCCTCGGTGCAGGGTCCGGTTCGACCGGTATGGTTGCACGGCTCAAGGGTGACGTACAGGGTGCTGCCAGAAGCTGCCCCGGCGGCATCACGGATCGCGTTGACCTCGGCATGCGGCTGACCCGCTGCGGCATGATAACCGCGACCGACGATCTCGCCGTTTTTGACGATGAGCGCACCGACCGGCGGATTCGGGGCGGTCCGCCCCTCCCCCCTGGCCGCCTGTTCGAGCGCCAGTTGCATGAATTGTTGATCAGACATGAGGTTTGCGGAACGAGGTAATCTGCTCAGACGCCCTTCTCTCCGCTCTTGGCAAGGATATCCTTCAGCTCCGACATGAACTCGTTGATATCCCTGAACTGACGATAGACGGAAGCGAAGCGAACGTAAGCGACCTCGTCCATTTCATGCAGCGCCTCCATGACGGCGCTGCCGATACGGTTGGCATCTATCTCTTTTTCACCGCTCTCCTGCAACGATTGTTCGAGCGTGTCGACGAATCTTTCAATCGTCGTTATCGGGACCGGACGCTTTTCACAGGCCCGCTTCATACCGGCAATGATCTTGTTGCGATCGAACGATTCACGACGGCCGTCCTTCTTGACCACCATCGGCAGTGACTCCTCGATCCGCTCGTAGGTGGTAAAGCGGCGCACGCAGTCGGTACATTCGCGGCGACGACGGATATTGTTCCCCTCTTTCCCCATGCGGGAATCGACGACCTTGGTATCATTGAATCCGCAAAAAGGGCACTTCATTTATTCATCCTCGGCCTGGGCGACAGGCGAAACGTAGGAACGAAACTCGATGTCGGACTCGTTGAGTATATCTTTCGACAGGATATCGGGATAACCGTCGAGATAGACGATCTCCTTGATCCCGGAGTTGATGATCATCTTCGAGCAGATAATGCAGGGGGAATTGGTGCAGTAGAGGGTCGCACCGTCGATATTGATCCCGTGCTTGGCCGCCTGCACGATGACATTCTGCTCGGCATGCAGTCCGCGGCAGAGCTCGTGACGTTCGCCGGACGGGATCTTCAGCTGCTCGCGCAGGCACCCGGTCTCTTCACAGTGGGAGATACCGCTCGGAGTGCCATTATAGCCGGTGGCAAGGATGTTCTTGTCCTTGACCACGACCGCGCCGACCTGTCGTCGCAGGCAGGTCGAACGCCTGGAGACAAGCTTGGCTATCTCCATAAAATATTCTTCCCAGTCGGGACGTTGCATCACTTCAACCGATGTGCATAGAGTGGAAACGACTTGCAAAGCTCCTTGACTTCACTCCTGATTACCAGCAGAGCCTTGTCATTGTCAACATTTTCAAGGGCGCGGGCGATCCAGTCCGCCACTTTCTTCATCTCGGCTTCCTTCAGTCCGCGGGTCGTCGTCGCCGGGGTTCCGATCCGGATGCCGCTGGTCACGAACGGTGAGCGCGTATCGAACGGGACGGCGTTCTTGTTGACCGTGATGCCGGCTTTTTCAAGGGTCTCCTCGGCGACCTTGCCGGTCAGCTCTGTACCGGTAAAGTCGAGCAGCATCAGGTGATTATCGGTGCCGCCGGAGACGAGGTTGAAACCGCGTTCGACCAGCCCTTCGGCCAGAGCATTGGCGTTCTTGACGACCTGCCCGGCGTAATCCTTGAATTCGGGTGACAGCGCCTCTTTGAAGGCGACCGCCTTGGCGGCGATAACGTGCATCAGAGGACCGCCCTGGATGCCGGGGAAAATGTTACTGTTCAGCTTCTTGGCGTGCTCTTCGGTGCACAGGATCATGCCGCCGCGCGGACCGCGCAGGGTCTTGTGGGTCGTGGTGGTTACGAACTCGGCGTGCGGGACCGGGCTCGGGTGAACGCCGGCGGCGACCAGCCCGGCGATGTGAGCCATATCGACCATCACCATGGCGCCGACCTTGTCAGCAATACGGCGGAAATGCTCGAACTCGATAGTGCGCGGATAAGCGCTGGCGCCGACCACGATCAGCTTCGGCTTGTTCTCCTCGGCCAGACGCTCGACTTCCTCGTAATCGATCCGTCCCGTCTCCTTGTCGACCCCGTAAGGGACGATATTGAACAGCTTACCGGAAAAGTTGACCGGAGAGCCGTGGGTCAGGTGGCCGCCGTGCGCCAGGTTCATGCCGAGGACCGTATCTCCCGGCTGACAGGTTGCGAAATAGACCGCCATGTTCGCTTGGGATCCGGAATGCGCCTGAACGTTGGCGTGCTCGGCCCCGAACAGCTCCTTGGCCCGATCGATGGCGAGCTGCTCAGCCACGTCGACAAACTCGCAGCCGCCGTAATAGCGCTTGCTCGGATAGCCTTCAGCGTACTTATTGGTCAGGACCGAACCCTGGGCCTCAAGCACATTTTCGCTGACAAAGTTCTCGGAAGCGATGAACTCAAGGCTGTATTCCTGGCGTTCGGTCTCTTCCTGAATTGTTTTGGCGATTTCCGGATCAAAAGCGGCAAGGGATTGCGACATGACTGTATATCCTCCTAGAAAACTCAACTGAAAAAAGAGGCAGGCACGAAGCCTGCCTTTTAGTAAGTGTTAAACGCTGCCGGAGCGGATGTCATCCTCGAGACCAGCTATCTTGTCGAGGCGGCGTTGATGACGTCCCCCCTCGAACTTCGTCTCCAGCCAGACCTTGACCATTTTGCAGGCCTGCTCAGCGGTCAGAACGCGGCCACCCATAACCAGGATGTTGGCGTTGTTATGCTCTTTCGACATCTGAGCAGTAAATTCGTCCGTCACCAGGGCGGCGCGGATGCCCGGAAATTTGTTGGCGACAATCGACATCCCGATGCCGGTACCGCAGATCAGGATCCCCTTGTCGGCTTCGCCGAGGGAGACGGCGCGGGCGGCCCTGACGCCGTAGTCGGGATAATCGACCGAGTCGTCGTTGAGCGTGCCGAGATCGACCAGGTCGATCCCCATCTCTTTGAGGAAATTGGAAATTGCCTCTTTCAGTTCGAGGCCACCATGGTCACTCGCTATGACATATTTTCCGTCCACGTTACACCTTCTTGAAAAGGATGGTCGCGTTGGTACCACCAAAGCCGAGGGAGTTGGAGAGCGCGACCTTAACATCGGCCTCCTGCGGCTTATTCGGGACGTAATCGAGATCGCAGTCCGGGTCCGGCTCCTGGTAGTTGATGGTTGGCGGCACCATGCCGCGATCCATCGCCATCAGGGTGTAGACCGCCTCGAGACCGCCGGCGGCGCCGAGGGCATGACCGGTCATACTCTTGGTCGAACTGACCTTGAGCTTGTAGGCGTGCTCACCGAATACCGACTTGATCGCCATCGTCTCGTACAGATCGTTGTACGGGGTCGAGGTTCCGTGGGCGTTGATGTAACCGACCTCTTCCGGCTTGACCCCGGCCCGTTCGAGAGCCATCTTCATGCAACGGGCCGCACCTTCGCCCTCAGGCGCCGGCGCGGTCAGGTGGTAGGCATCCGAGGTCAGGCCGTAACCGGAGAGTTCGGCGTAGATCTTGGCGCCCCTCTTCTTGGCCGCTTCCATCTCTTCGAGAATGACGATACCGGCACCCTCGCCCATAACGAAGCCGTCGCGTCCCTTATCGAAGGGGCGACTGGCGCCGGCCGGATCGTCGTTGCGGGTCGAAAGCGCCTTCATCACGTTAAAACCGGATACGGCAAGCGGGGTAATGGTCGATTCGGTTCCGCCGGCAATCATCGCGTCGGCATCGCCGCGGGCGATCATGTGGTAGGCGTCCCCGATCGAATGGGTTCCGGTCGCGCAGGCCGAAACGGTCGAAAGGTTCGGACCCTTGGCACCGAAACGGATCGAAATCTGACCGGGAGCCAGGTTGATGATCAGCATCGGGATGAAAAACGGGGTAATCCGCTTGTAGCTCTTCTCCCGCATTACATCATGGTAATGCTCCATGGTCGGCAGTCCGCCGAGCCCCGAACCGACCAGGACACCGACCCGCTCTGCATTCTCGTCGGTGACCTTCAGGCCCGAGTCCTGCATCGCGATTTCGGATGCCGCCAGCGCATACTGGATGAACAGATCCATCTTCTTCTGTTCTTTTTTCTCGATGAAATCGTCAGCATTGAAATCCTTGACTTCGGCGGCGATCCGGGTCGGAAGCTCACTCGCATCATAGCGCGTGATCGGAGCGATACCCGACTCGCCCTTCATCAAAGCATCCCAGTTTTTCTCATTACCGGTCCCGAGAGGAGAAACTGCTCCAATACCTGTAACAACGACTCTACGCATTACGACCATTTACCTCCACGCGATTCACCAACTGCACTGTTTTGCAGCCATAATCGAATAACTGAAAAGTCAGGGGGAGAGAACTCCCCCTGTTGTGCATCAGGAATTTTCCTTGATGTAGTTGACAGCGTCCTTGACTGTCTGGATCTTCTCGGCATCTTCGTCGGAGATTTCGATATCGAACTCCTCTTCGAGAGCCATAACGAGCTCGACGGTATCGAGGGAATCGGCACCGAGATCGTCCATGAAGGCCGCATCTTCCGTAACCTGACCTTCGTCCACTCCGAGCTGCTCAACTACAATCTGCTTAACTTTTTCTTCAATAGCCATTTTTTCCTCCTTGAACGAGTTGTCCTAATAAACTGATTTTTTTGATATTTACATATACATTCCGCCGTTGACGCCGAGAGCCTGTCCGGTAATATACCCCGACTTGCCCGATGCCAAGAACAGAACAGCTTCCGTTACATCTTCTGACTCGCCAAGCCGCCCGAGGGGTATCTTGGCTGTTAATTCTGTACGAACCTTGTCGCTCAACTCGTCGGTCATGTCGGTTGAGATGAAACCGGGGGTAATGGCATTGACCGTTACGTTACGCCGAGCCAACTCCAGGGCGTTCGATTTGGTCAGGCCGATCAGGCCGGCCTTGCTGGCACAGTAATTGGCCTGCCCCGGGTTCCCCATTTCGCCGACGACCGAGGAGATATTGATAATCCGACCGTAGCGCTGCTTGTTCATGACCTTGGCGGCAGCGCGGGTGCATGCGAAAGCGCCCTTAAGGTTGGTTGCCAGGACCGCGTCCCAGTCTTCGTCTTTCATCCTGACCAAAAGACCGTCGCGGGTAATCCCGGCATTGTTGACCAGGATATCGACACGACCGAAGCTCTCGACCGCAGTGTCGATCAGTTTATCGGCATCGGCACTGACCGACACGTCGGCAGCAACGGCGACCGCCTCACCCCCGTCATTCTTGATCTGAGCGACCAGCTCATTCAGAGCTTCGAGGTTCCGGGCCGAGACAACGAGCTTTGCTCCCTGCCCGGCCAGAGCGAGAGCAATCGAGCGGCCGATGCCGCGCGAAGCGCCTGTAACCACTGCTACCTGATCAGTAAACATATAATTCCCGTCCCTTTTTATGACAACTTAGCAAGCGAAGCGGAATCTTCGATATTGGCCGTCGAGACCGAACGCTCGATCCGTTTCACCAATCCCGACAAGACCTTACCCGCCCCTATCTCAACAAATTTATCAACTCCGGCAGCAACCATACAGGCGACCGACTCGTCCCACCGGACCGGCGCGCTGACCTGGGCTACAAGAAGTTGCTGCAACCGGTTATGGTCGTTGTTTGCGGTCGCCTCAACATTGCTGACAACCGGCACCTTCATCTCGGAAAAAGCAACCCCTGAGAGCACTTCGTTCAGGCGTTCGCCGGCCGGAACCATCAGCGAGCAATGGAAAGGAGCACTGACCGGAAGCGGCAAAGCCCGTTTGGCACCCTTCTCCTTGGCCAGGGTGATCGCTCTTTCGACCGCCGAAGCGTGACCGGCGATGACAACCTGCCCCGGGCTATTGAAGTTGGCCGGGGAGACGACCTCACCGGCGGCTGCTTCCTCGCAGACCGCATTCAGGGCATCGGTGTCGAGGCCGATGATCGCGGCCATCGCGCCGACACCGACCGGGACCGCCTCCTGCATGAAGGCACCGCGCTGACGGACCGTGCGTACCGCGTCGTCGAACTGCATGGCACCGGCACAAACCAGCGCCGAATATTCACCGAGCGAATGACCGGCGGCATAAGACGGCTGTAGGCCGGTCTCCTGTTCAACGACTTTAAGTGCGGCGATGCTGGTTGTCAAGATCGCAGGCTGGGTATTGGTGGTCAGCTTGAGATCCTCTTCCGGACCGTTGAAACAGAGGGAAGCGATATCGAAGCCGAGCGCATCGTTCGCCTCTTCGAACAGCTCCTTGGCGACCTTGAAGTTATCAGCCAGGTCCTTGCCCATGCCGGCATGCTGTGACCCCTGACCGGGAAAAACAAATGCAATCATCGAAAGACTCTCCCGTTACCAGCGCAGGCAGGCCGAAGCCCAGGTAAAACCACCGCCGAAAGCGTTCAGGACGATGATGTTGTTATCTTTGAGACGTCCGGACCGGTTGGCCTCGTCGAGCGCTACCGGGATAGTCGCCGCCGAGGTATTGCCATACTTATCGACGTTAACAAAAACCTTATCCTGGTCGATCTTGAGGCGCTTGGCCGTTGCTTCGAGAATCCGGATGTTCGCCTGGTGCGGGATCAGCAGGTCGACATCGGCGATCGTCATATCGTTCTTCGCCAGAGCCTCCTGCGCCACTTCTGTCAGCATCTTGACCGCGACCTTGAACACCTCGTTGCCCTGCATTTTCAGAAAATAGCCGCGATCGCGAACCAGGGCCTCGGTCGGAGTGACCGCTGTGCCGAAACCGGGTTGATAGAGAAGTTCGAGATAGGAACCGTCGGCGTGAAGATGGGTCGAGAGAACCCCCTGATCCCCGTCCTGTCCTTCGAGGATGACCGCGCCGGCGCCGTCACCGAACAGCAGGCAGGTATTGCGATCCTCGTAATCGACGATGCGCGAGAGGGTCTCGGCACCGATGACCAGAGCACGGTTGATGTTGCCCGCTTCGATCAGGGCGGTTGCGTTATTGAGAGCATAAAGGAAACCGCTGCAGGCGGCCGAAAGGTCGTAGGCACCGCACTGCCCGGCACCGAGCTTATCCTGCACGATACAGGCGGTCGCTGGCCAGGGGTAATCGCCGGTGATGGTCCCGACGACGATCAGGTCGAGATCGGTCGGTGTCAACCCGGCCATATCGAGAGCCTTGCGCGCGGCATTGACGGCCAGATCGGAAGTAAACTCACCGTCGGCGGCGATACGTCTTTCACGGATGCCGGTACGAGTCACAATCCATTCATCGGTGGTATCGAGATACTTTTCGAAGTCACTATTGGCCATAACCTTTTCAGGCATATAGGACCCGGTTCCGATAATACGTGCTCGTCTCAAAAGCAGTCTCCTTATATTGAATTTTAGGTATTTTGAGTCAGGCTCAGCTTCGTTGCGAGCTTTCCACTGACATCATGTTGCACAGACTCGTTTGCCATACGGATAGCGTTCATGATCGCTTTCGGGCTCGATCCGCCGTGACAGATCATACCGATCCCCTGGATACCGAGCAGAGGCGCCCCTCCGTATTCGGAGTAATCGATTCGCTTTTTGAACTTATTAAAGGCACCGCGCGAAAGCAGATAACCAAGCTTCGCCAGGAAGCTTTGCTCGATCTCTGCTTTCAGCATTTTACCGATGGTATCGGCCAACCCCTCCGACACCTTGAGCAGCACGTTGCCGACGAACCCGTCACAGACAACGACGTCGACAGATCCGTTGAAGATGTCCCGCCCTTCGACGTAGCCGATATAATTGAACGGTGCTTCAGACAGAGCGCGACTCGCTCCACGCGTCAAATCATTCCCCTTGCCTTCTTCCTCACCATTGGAGAGGATGCCGACCCGGGGCTTTGCCTTGCCCATGAGCTCACGGGCGTAAACATCCCCCATCAGGGCAAATTGCTGCAGGTGGATCGGCTTGCAATCGACGTTGCCACCGACATCGAGAATCAGGGTCCGGTCGATCTGATTCGGAAAAATGGTCGCCAATGCCGGCCGTTCAATGCCGGGGATCCGCTTGAGCACGAACATCCCGGCCGCCATCGTCGCTCCGGAGTTTCCGGCGCTGACAACGGCCTGGGCCCGGCCCTGCTTGACCAGATCGTATGCAACCCGGATCGAAGAGTCTTTCTTCTTGCGGACCGCATCGGAAGCCGAGTCGTGCATGCCGACGACGTCCGAAGCATGCTCTATCGTAATCGGCAGGCCATCGCATTTATGCTTGGCCAATTCGGCTTCAATCCGGGGGGTATCCCCGACCAGAATGACCGAAATTCCCCATTGTTTGACGGCAGAAACGGCGGCTTCGACAACAACGACCGGGGCTTGGTCCCCGCCCATCGCATCGACAGCAACTGTAGCAAGATCGTTCAACTGCAACCCTGCCTTATTCTTCGCTACCGGTTACTTCTTTTCCCTTATAGGTACCGCACTCCGGACAGGCACGATGGGGCGGCTTGAGTTCGTTACACTGCGGGCAGACAGACATGCCGGCCGGCGTAAGAGAATCGTGAGAGCGGCGCATATCGCGCTTCGATTTGGACGTTTTCTTCTTTGGAACTGCCATGAGATCTTATCTCCTTGTACAACCTTATTAAAATTGAATAAGGCCTATTTATTTTTTACCTTGAAGTCTTTCAAGGATGCAAAGCGTGTGTCGAATTTCGGAGCCGTGCAGTCGCACTCCGATTCATTCAAATTGTTACCGCAATAGGGACAAAGCCCCTTGCACTCTTCGCGGCAGAGTGGCTGAATCGGCAATGCCATCAGAACCTGCTCCTGCAACGGCTCGACGAGATCGATCTCCTCGCCCTCGATCAAGGCAAGTCCCATCTCCTCGGTCGACAGCTCGATCTCGTTCCCTTCCTCGTCGAAACACTCCGGGATTGATTCGGAAAGGGTCAGCGAAAAGCGGGAACTGATCGGTAAACGATAGGACTCAAGACAGCGTCCACAGGGCACCTCGATATCGCATTCCAGCTCGCCATCGATCTCAACCATCCCGGACAACCGAGTTATATCGAAACGGTAATGAACCGGTTCCGGCAACATCAGGGAACCGGCGTTAACCAGTTCGTCGACCTGAGGCAGCTCTTCCTGCCCGGCATCACCTTCGAGCTGTAAACCCGATTCCTTGATTTCATCCAGCTGAATGATCAAATTCATCTGCCCGGTCCAGCCCTGTCGAGTGAAGTCGGCTAGTATAATCAACGCCCTTTTATTGTCAAGGGAAAACCGCGCTTTAATACCAGACGCGACAGCAGACCTTTATTAGCCCAAACATGGTGAATTTGCAAGATAATTTTTCTTAAAAAACCATGAAATTTACTGCGCTTTCAGGTATGATCCTGACGAAACCTAATCCTTCACTTGGACGACCGATGACTTCAGACCTCCCGACAGACCCGATCAAGAAATTAATCACAATTATGATGCGGCTCAGATCGCCGCAAGGGTGCCCCTGGGATCGCCTGCAGAGTCCGGACTCACTCAAACCCTACTTACTCGAAGAGGCATATGAAGTTCTGGCAGTGCTTGGGAGCGAACAGACTGACGACATCAGGGACGAACTCGGCGACCTTCTACTGCAGATCGTGTTCCTGGCCGAAATCCACCGTGAGCGGGGAGATTTCGATTTTGACGAAATTGCCGAGTCGATCTGTGCAAAGCTGATCCGCCGCCATCCGCACGTCTTTGCCGACATCGAAGAGAATGACCTTACGAGCCTCGACCGGCAATGGGACGCGATCAAAAGATCCGAATCCGGCAACAACGACAACTCGGCACTGGCCAACCTCCCGGAAAACCTGCCGGCCCTGCTGCAGGCACAGAAGTCATCGGTGAAGGTCGCAAGGGTCGGCTTCGACTGGCCCGATGCCGACTCGGTCCTGGCCCAGCTCGAAGATGAGATCAGGGAACTTCGGGATGCGATCCGATCCGATCGCCCGGAAGAGGTCCGGGCTGAAATCGGTGATATCCTGTTTACCGTGACCAACCTGGCCAGGCATCTCGGCCAGGATGCCGAGACCGCGCTGCTCGAAATGAATTCCCGTTTTCGCAAACGGTTTCAAATCATGGAGCGGATCGCGCGCGAACAGGGACAGGATCTCGAACAACTGTCGATCGACGATTTGAATGTATTATGGCAACAGGCGAAGGCAGTCAATCGTGAATAACGGCAAAAAGCGCACAAAATCAGAGCCTTGCTGCCACCTTCTAACGTTTTCCACAAAAGCTGTTGATAAGGTGTTAAAAAGATTGTGCATAAAATATCCGGATGTTGTTTTATCAAGGAGACTGACTTTTTGCACATTTTTTGACCATTTTATTTTTACTATTATTTTCAGTAACTTAACTATTTACACAAGAACATCCGTAGCTATTATTAGAAATCGACCTTTCCTGAACCATATTTCTCAATTAATGGTGTAATCGTGTTTTTTAAACTCGCTATCCTGTTTATAACCATCCCTATTTGTGAGATTTTTATCTTTCTGGAAGCCGGTGAGATGATCGGCGTCGGTCCGACCCTGGCGATCATTATCCTGACCGGGATTGCCGGTGCCTACCTGGCCCGGACCCAGGGGTTCGATCTCGTGGTCCGGATCAACCAGGCGATGGCTCGTGGCGAACTTCCGGCCGGCGAACTGATCGACGGCGCCTTCATCCTCTGCGGTGGCCTGTTGTTGCTCACTCCGGGATTCATGACCGACCTGATCGGCTTTATCTGCCTGACCCCGTTCAGCAGGGCCATACTGAAGCGGATCGTCGTAGACTGGTTTAAAAGAAAAATCGAACGGGGGGAGGTTACCGTCAGAAGATACTGACCGGAATTACGCCATGCTGGTGTAAATATCGGCGAGAGCCGGGAGGCTCTCCGACTTCTCGGCATCGGTGGCGGAATTCTCCTCAACCTGAAACGGCTCTTCGGCAATCAGAGGACGGACCAATGCAAGTCCGGAGATACCGCCGCCGAGGAAAACGACCCCGACCACGAGCGGCAAAGCTACATTGGATAAAAAATGAAGCGCCAGACCGCGGGTCCGTCCCCATGCCCTCTTCATCGAAGTAAGCCGGTAGAACTCGCGTTCCGACATGATACGCAACAGGGAAATTGCGCTGACCGTAAAAGCAAAGAGCGCCATGGCAATGTACATTTTCATATCGATATCACCCTTGCATCGGTTTCTTTGATTTTAACGCGTATTCCCTTCGCTGACAAGCCACTGATTCTAAACAGCTATTCACCGATAATTTTCACCAGAACCCGTTTTTTCCGGTTACCATCGAATTCGCCATAAAAAATCTGCTCCCACGGCCCGAAGTCGAGCCGCCCTTCGGTTATCGCAACCACGACTTCTCGTCCCATCACAGAACGCTTCAGGTGCGCATCGCCATTATCCTCGCCGGTCAGGTTATGTCGGTACGCGGAGAGCGGTTCGTGCGGTGCCAGCTGCTCCAACCAACGCTCGAAATCGGTATGCAGACCCCGCTCGTCATCGTTGATAAAGACCGAGGCAGTTATATGCATGGCGTTGACCAGGCAGAGCCCTTCGCGTATTCCGCTTTTCCTAAGGCACTCTTCGACATCACCAGTCAAGTTGACAAATCCTCTCCTGCCGGCGATATTTAACCATAGCTCTTTGCGATACGATTTCACCGGAACCTCCTTTTACGGCAATGCAGTTTCAGATTGCCTGAAAGCAACTATTCATGTTATCACGACGACCCATGAAATCGATCCTGAACATTGCTGTGGTTATCTGTATCACCCTGCAGCTCATCACTGGTTGCGACAACACGCCGGCGCCTGGATCGTCACGGGTCAAATCGATCCAGTCCCCCCATTATCGTAGCCTGCTCCAGATTTACAATGAGTACAATTACCATTGGAGCAATCTGGAGCTCGGCACCCCGCCCCTGCGGCTGCAGCGATTTCCGAACGATATCCACCTGATCAGGACGACTTCGGAGAAGAAGAACTTCTTCTTCCAGTCGTTGCTGCCGCTGGCCCTGCTCGGCAACCAGGAGATCCACCGGGACCGGGATCAACTACTTCAGATTTTCGACCAGGTCGATAACGGCAACGGTCTCTCCCTGCATCAGCACGAAGCATTGATCGATATTCAGCGCTACTACAAGCACGATGGGGACATCATCAACGATCCGGCAAGCCGTGAGAAGCTGCTGCGCCGGGTCGACACTATCCCGCCGTCCCTGATTCTGGCCCAGGCCGCCAACGAATCGGCCTGGGGCATGTCCCGTTTTGCCCAGCATGCGAACAACATCTTCGGGGAATGGACCTTCACCCCCGGAACCGGGCTGGTGCCGAAGGGGCGGCCCGAGGGCGAGACCTACGAGGTCAAACGGTTTAATTCCCTCTACGACTCGGTCCGCTCGTACCTGCGCAACCTCAATACCCACAACGCGTATCGCTCCTTGCGCCTGACCCGGGAAAGGATTAAGAAGAACGGCCTCGAGCCGACCGGGTATACCCTCGCCGGTGGATTGAAATTCTACTCAACCCGTCGCCAGGCCTATGTCGACGAGATCCGGGCGATGATCGTCAGCAATCGGCTCGACCAGTTAAACGGAGTTACGCTGCTACCGCAGGCCGTGATTTCAGGTGGTGAGCCGGAAAGGATCAAAAGCGGTCTGTTGAGTACGCGCGAGCGGCTCTATCGTCAATCTGAGCTTCCGGATGGCCGGAACCAGGGTTGACTGAACCAGGCCCACCCCGCCCCATCCCTGAGTGGGACGGTCAACGTATACTTGTTTCGCCGGCCGGACAACGTTTTTTCAGCCACAACCGAAATCACTCCCTGTGCCAGTCCCGAATTGTCGAAGACCAGGCTGTTCTGGCCCTGGACGAACCCCTGTAACCTGTCTAATTCATAGACTTGCGGATCGACCTCAAATTTCAGTCGCGGCGGAGTAGCGCCCGTCAGCACCGGAGTTTCCGGCTCCAGCACCTTTACCACGAACGGATGCATCGCCGCCTTACTTTGAAACGACTCGAGAGATGCATATGGACCGCCCATCGGGAAGCGCGGCAGGGCATAAAGGTCGCTCCCTGCATGTACAACCCCTGACTGCTGGGCTACGGCCGCTCTGAAACCGAGTTCACGCACGATTGCGGCCAGTTCTGGAGAAAACTCGCCGTAAGGGTAGGCGAACAGGTCGGGCCGGAGGCCGAGTTCCTGTTCAAAGGCATCCTGCGCCCTGAGGATATCGGTTTTCACCCTCTTCGCCCAGCCGGCGGCACCTTCGCCTTCCTTTCGCTCCAGCAGGTAATCGTGGGTTGCCGTGTGGTTGCCGATCGTGACCCCTTCCCTGACCAGGCGGCGCAGCTGGTTCCAGTCGAGATAACCCGGGCCGCCGACACCGTCGGTGTTGACGAACAGGGTTACCGGATAGCCGTATCGGCGCAGCAGCGGCATTGCTACTTCCAAAAAAGAATCGAAGGCGTCGTCGACCGACAACACGACCGGTCTTTCGACGATCTTCTGACCGGATGTGAGCCGATTAATGATCTGCGAGAGTGTGGTGACAGGCCGACCCGAGTCTTTCAGATATTGCAGGTGAGCGGTGAAATTGTCGCTTGAGATATTGGTCGAGGGATATCGGTTCTCATCGAAACGGTGGTAGATAAAGATGGTTGCCTGGTTGGCGGCACAAACTGAAGGGAGCGCGAGAACAACCAGAAACAGGAGAATCGAAAAACGATGAACAAAAGTCATCGGGGAGCCTTTCGCTAAGACTTGACTTTACTCCTAAGGTAGCGCCGGATCGCGTTGCGCGCCTTGGGTGTCACCACCCATTCGAGCCATTTCGGAAGAACCCCCGGTTTATCAGAACGGGAGATTGCCACCTGGTCTCCGTCCATCAGGCGCGATTTGAGCAGCCGGGTGCGGCCGTTGATCCGGGCATTGACCGCATGCAGACCGAGCCTCTCGTGGATCTCGAAGGCAAAATCGAGGGCGCTACTCCCCTCGGGCAGGACCCGCGTCTCACCGAGCGGTGTATAGACCTGAATTGTCCGGGAAGCGACCCGCAGCGACTCGGCATCGAAGGCGGACTCACCCTCGAGCAGAGCATGCATCAGCTCGCGGAAGTTGGTTTTACGGAACTCGAAACCGGGAGCCAGCACACCGGAGTCATTGAAACGGGCCAACTTCCTGGTGGTCACCTCGATGCGGACCCTCTCCTCACCTGCCTGAATCGTCGTTTTCAGAGCCTGATAGCCATGCTGCGACGGAATCGAGATATGATCACGCAGTTTGCCCGGAATAGGCGGATAGAGACTGTGAATCAATCCCAGAGCCATGTAGGCTTCCATGGTATGGTCGACCAGAATATTCAGCGTGTAAACCGACTGCAGGCCCCGCCTGACCACCCGTGCGGCCGGGATGGAGAACGGTCGCCAGTGATCGGTCAGGGAGAAAGATATCTTCTGGTGATCGAGCGATGAATGAATACTCGCACGGAACTTGCGTAGAAAGCTCTTGCTACCCTTCCTGACCTCATCGAGACCATTACGGTAGCGCCGGGCCCGGGTCGGATAGAGGATCTTCAGCGACAGCGACTCAAGCTCGGTTGCGACATAGCCCATCCCGAGATGCAGGGCGAGTGGAACATAGACTTTACGGGTCTCCTCGGCGATCAGTGACTGTTTGGTCGCCGGCAGAGCGCCGATCGTCCGCAGGTTGTCGATCCGGTCCCAGAACTTCAGGCAGAGCACCCTGACATCGTCGACCGCGGCCAACAACTGCTTGCGGTAGGTTTTCTCCTTGAGCACTTCGCGGCTCAGCTTTTCATCCGCCGCCTTGGTCAGGCCGTTGACCAGCAGGGCGACTTCGGCCCCGAACTGTTTCTTGACCTGATTCAGCGTAACCGGCGTATCCTCGACCACGTCGTGCAGCAGGGCCGCAATGACCGAGGGGAACCCCATCCAGTGCCGGGCCGAGAGGTGGGCGACCCGGAGCGGGTGAAAAAAGTAAGGTTCTCCCGATTTGCGCAGCTGTCCCTCGTGCGATGTCCGGCCGAGGCTGATCGCCGCGTGGAATTGCTCGATATTGGTATCGAGCTCATCCTCGGACATACCTCCGCCATGGTGTGTCACCAGAAGCTCGAGCAGCTCGTTGATCAAACGCTGTTCATGGCGCTGATCGAATTCTGTTTGCGAAGACTCTTTCACGTTGAGTGCAACCTGTGTTGTCATCATAGTCGAGAGGACATATTAATCCGACTTTCCTGCCGCTTCAAGAAAAAGGTGATCTAGCCCGGCGGCCAGGTCAAATCGCGCCCGCCGAGCAGATGAAAGTGAATGTGCCAGACCATTTGCCCACCGTCGGCATTGCAGTTGGCAACAACCCGAAAACCGTTTTCGGCAAAACCGAGATCGTGAGCCACTTTGCCGGCGACCTGGTAGATGTGGCCAACCAGTTCGTTGTCGGCCGTGGTCAGGTCGAGAACGGTACGGATATGCTTGCGCGGAATGATCAGGAGATGATGCGGAGCCTGCGGATCAATATCCTCGATAACGACCAGGCTTTCATCTTCGAAAATCTTCTTGCCGGGGATCTCGCCGGCGATGATCTTACAGAACAAGCAATCTTCAGCCATTATTCTTCCTTTCAGTTAAGGGCTAATATCCCGGTCTATTCTGCCCGGTAGAATTCGGGGTAATAACAAACATTCGGCGAACAGGGGCTGCCGAATCTTTTTTTATGGGCCGCGATCGCCTGCTGTCGGTAACGATCGAAATCAGGTTCAGACGCCGCCAGTCCAATAAAATCCCTGACCAGCACAACGTTGTTGACTTTCTGAGGAGTCGGCGCGCCGCGGCCGACCAGTTTGGCGCCGGAGAGCCTGGCCTCGATCAGGGCCGGGATGGCGCAGAGCCCACAGCCGTGCCGGCGATTGGTCTGTGACCAGGAGTTTTGACGCTCGATCGCAGCCAGCAGCTCCGGTGACGGCATCTCCCCCTCCGGTTCGATCCGGTATGGGATCTCGCACGGCCAGACCCGATCGCTGCTGGAATGATGAAAACTACAAAGCCCCTCGGTATTGGGGCACTTCCCGACCAGTAAAAAGGCATCGAACACGATATCGGGGAAATGCTGCATCATCGATTTCATTTCAGCCACCGGGATGTGGCGCGGAAAGATGACGCGGCTGATCCCTTCGTCGACAAACTTGCGGACAGCACCGCTGTTGCCGAGATGGGCCAGCGTGCTGGCATGCAGTTCTAACCCGGCGAAAAGCCCCTTCAGGCTCCGCAACAGAGCGATATCGGCAAGGATGACCCCATCAACACCGAGTTGGCACATCTCGCCGACAAAATCGACGATCAACGGCAATTGATCATCACTGTAGAATGGAGCATTAAGGGTGAGGCTGAACGGAACACCGGCACTGTGAGCGCTATCGACAATCGCCCGCAGATCGTCGAGGCTATCGATCTGCGCCGCCTCGAACGTCCTCTGGTTAATCGAGGCCAGACCGCTGAATCGTTGCCGCCATTCCGGCGGGACATACCCCCCGTACAGCTCGTCGGCACCGGCTTCGAGCAGCGGCTCGACCTCGGCGCGATTATCGATCGGCGAGATGATCTTCACTCTGCACTCTCCCGCTTTTTCCAGAGATTCTCGTGACGGTAGTTCCACCATTCGCCGTTGGTGGCTGCCGCCAGGGTTTCACCGACGATCACGAGGGTCAGCGCCGGCCGTTTATCCTCCCCCTCAAGGTTGAAGAAATCACGTCCCCCAACCTTTTCAACAATATCATCCAGACGGCCGGTGACAATCTCCTGTCCCGGCAGGCAGAGCCGATGCAGCAGGGCGATCGGAACATTGGAACCGTAACCGCTGAGCAGGTCATCGACCAGTTGTGGCAGCGGGATGTTGTTCATGTAGATCATCAGCGTCACCCCGGGCGCGGCCAACTCCCTGATCGCCACCGCGCCATCATCGCCCAGGGTACGGGGGGAGACAAGCACCGTCCGGCTGCTGACGTCGGGCAGATCGAGCGTCTTTTGCAGAAAAGCCGAGGCGACGTTCGCAGTCCCGACTCCGGGCACGACCAGCGCCTTACTGCCCAGGGCATCAACGAGCGGCTGAAACGGAGAATAGAAGGTCAGATCGCCCGGCACCAGGAATGCAACGTCGGAATTTTTTAATTCCTCACCGATTTGCTCGATCAATTGCTCAAAACGATAGGAAAACGGAATCCGCAGTTCTTTTCCGGCAAGATGCTCGGCGAAGGTCTCCTCGAACGGTGTCGGCACATATGCAACCCGACAACCGGCAAGCAGGCGACTCCCCTGCAGCGTCAGCAGGTCGGGGCAACCCGGCCCGGCTCCGATAAAATAGACCTTGTGATCATTCATGTTTCGCACCGTAAATGGATCAAAAACTCGCGATTCCCCTTCGGCCCGGTGATCGGGCTTTCGATCAAGGCGAGCACCCGGCATCCGATCGATGTCGCAAAATTACTGATCTTCTGTTTCACGTCCTCATGCTGTTGTTCGTCCCGAACCACCCCGCCTTTGCCGACCGCCCCTTTACCGACCTCGAACTGTGGCTTGATCAGGGCGACGATGTCAGCCGGTCTATCCAGCAACTGCAGGGTCGGTGGCAGCACTTTTTCGAGAGAAATAAAAGATGCGTCGATAACAGCCAGGTCGGGGAGCTCTGTAAGTTGTTCCGGGGTCAGATTCCTGATATTGGTCCGTTCGAGGTTAACGACCCGTTGGTCGGTGCGCAGTGACCAGGCGAGCTGGCCATAGCCGACATCGACGGCGTAGACCTTTGCAGCGCCACTTTGCAGAAGGCAATCGGTAAAACCGCCGGTCGAGGCGCCGACATCGATCGCTGTCCGTCCCTCGACATTAAGAGAAAACGCGGACAAACCCTTTTCAAGCTTCAGTCCGCCACGCGATACATAAGGGATATCTTCACCGCGCAGGCGGATAGCGGCGGTGGTGGGAACCTTGGTACCGGCCTTGTCGACCACAACATCGTCGACCAGAACCGAACCGGCCA
>PKTZ01000216.1 GCA_002868925.1 Desulfuromonas sp.
CCCGGAGGTGAAAAAACGCTACGTCACCTACGGCTTGACCAGCCAGGCCGATATCCGGGCCACCGACATTGAACACCGTGGTGAGAAGACCTCGTTCTGTGTTTATCACAACGATGAGAAGCTCGGCTCGATCACGCTGCATATGCCGGGCCGTCATAACGTATTGAACGCTCTGGCCGGGGTGGCAGTCGGTCTCGAACTTAATCTCAATTTTAACGTCATTGCCGAAGGACTCGACGAGTTCGGCGGCGTGCAACGCCGATTTCAGGTCAAGTACGATCGGGACGACATCATGGTGGTCGACGATTACGGCCATCACCCGGTCGAGATCAAGGCGACGCTCGCCGCCGCCCGCAGTGGTTGGGACAAACGGATCGTAGTGGTCTTTCAGCCGCACCGTTACAGCCGGACGCAGGCACTGTTCGAGGAGTTTTTGACCGCCTTTTACCAGGCCGACAAGCTGGTGGTGATGGATGTATATGCCGCCAGCGAAGATGTGATTCCTGGCGTCGAGGCGAAGGACCTGCGTGACGGCATCGCCGGTCACGGGCACAAGGACGCGACCTACATCGCAGACAAGGAGGCGGTCATCGCTCACCTGGCCGAAACGGTCCAGCCCGGCGACATGGTGATCACCCTCGGTGCCGGCAATGTCTGGCAGGTTGGAGAAGAGTTTATCCGGACCCTCGAAGGTTCGGAGAAGGGATAAGTTGTTCGATGGCGATGCAACGTGACGAGCTGAAGGGGAAAACAATCGGTGTCCTGATGGGCGGCAGTTCGGGCGAGCGGGAAGTGTCACTCCGGACCGGCCAGGCGATCAGCCAGGCGCTGCAGAGCCGTGGCTATCGGGTCGTCGACATCGACGCCGGGGGCGATCTGCCGACCCGGATCGTCGATGCCGGAATCGAGGTTGCTTTTATTGCACTGCACGGGCGCGGCGGCGAGGACGGGACGGTCCAGGGGCTGCTCGAGACCATGCAGATCCCCTACACCGGTAGCGGCGTGCTCGGTTCGAGCCTTGCTATCGATAAGGTGATGACTAAGAAGGTCCTGCTCTACCACGAGCTGCCGACGCCCGAATTCATGGTTTTCAGGGAAGGAGACGATATCGAGGCGATGGCCGAAAAGTGCCGTCACTTCCCGCTGGTGGTCAAGCCGGCCTGCGAAGGGTCGACCATCGGAATCAGCATCGTCGAGGATGTCAACGAACTACGACTCGGACTGGAAGAGGCGCTGCAGCATGACAGTGTCATCCTGGTCGAGGATTATATCCGCGGCAGCGAAGCGACGGTCGGGGTGCTCAACGGTGAAGCGCTGCCGATTATCGAGATCGTGCCGAAGAGCGGTTTTTACGACTACGAGGCGAAGTACACCGCCGGGGCGACCGAGTATATTCTGCCGGCCCGGTTCGACCCGGTGCTCTGCCAGCGCATGCAGCAGGCTGCGGTCGAGGCCTGTATAGCAACGGCCTGCAGCGGCGCGGTACGGGTCGATTTCATGGTCCGGGAGAAGGAGTTTTCCTGTCTCGAGATCAATACCATTCCGGGGATGACGGCGACCAGCCTGCTGCCGAAAGCGGCGGCACACGCCGGCATCGACTTCGGGGAGTTGGTTGAACGGATCCTCGAGGGGGCCGGGCTGGGCAAATAGAAACTGATGACGAAAGAGATTGATGCTCGATCTGAAGCAACAGAAAAAACGCCGTACCAAGGGGAACCGGCGGATCAGGGAGAAAGAGAAGCGGGATTGGAAAGCGACTTTCCACCGTGCCTTCCGAATCGTCCTGTTCAGCTGCAGTTCGGCCCTGGTTATCAGCGGCGGGGTGCTGTTGGCGCAGATCATGTTCGAATCGGGTTATTTCGGGGTTGAAACGATCCAGATTCAGAACCTGAGAAGACTGAAGGCGGATGAAATCATTGCCGGGTCGAATATCAAAAGTGGGGACAATATCTTCGGCCTCGATCTCGAAACGATCGGGCGCAAGATCGAGGAGAATCCCTGGGTCGCCCGGGCCGAAGTCGGTCGCGTCTTTCCGCGTGAGATCGTTATCCGGGTCACCGAAAGAGAGGCGCGGGCGATTATCAATCTCGGTTATCTCTATTATGTCGACGGCGACGGGGAGATTTTCAAGGTGCTGGCGGCCGATGACAACCTCGATTACCCGGTCATCACCGGAATTGATCGGGAGTTTTTTCTCGATCGGCCGCAGCAGGCGAAGCAGCTCCTGCAAAAGGCGATGGCCGTGGTCGATCGGCTGGCGGCCAGAACCATCTTCAGCCTCGAGCAGGTCTCGGAGGTTCATGTCGACGAGGAGGATGGCGTCGTACTGACGACCTGCCGGGCCGGGGTGCCGATCCGGATCGGCTTCAGCAACTACGAAAACAAGCTCGATCGGCTAGAGCGGATTTACGCGGAGCTGGAGACCAAGCTCCCGATACTGAACGGGATCGACCTCAATGTCAGTGATCGCGTTATCGTCAGGATTGACCAGGCATACACATCGGGGCGGAGCTAGAAGCGTTAGCTCCCTCCGGTGAAACCGGATAAGGAAAGGGAAGAGCGATGAGCAGCAAAAAAGACAATCTGATCGTCGGACTCGATATCGGGACGACAAAAATATGCGCCATCGTCGGCAATCTCACCGCCGATGGGCTCGATATCGTCGGCATCGGGACCAGCCCGTCAAAGGGACTGCGCAAGGGGGTTGTCATCAACATCGAGAGCACCGTCGAGGCGATCAAGACCGCCCTGCAGGAGGCGGAGCTGATGGCCGGCTGCGAAATTAAATCGGTCTTCGCCGGGATCGCCGGCGGCCACATCAAGGGGTTCAACTCGCAGGGTGTGATCGCGATCAAAAACCGCGAGGTGACGCGCGAAGACGTGCGGCGGGTGATCGACGCCGCCAAGGCGATCGCCATCCCGATGGACCGCGAGGTGATCCATATCCTGCCGCAGGAGTTCATTATCGACGACCAGGACGGGATCAAGGAACCGCTCGGGATGAGCGGGGTGCGCCTCGAATCGAAGGTCCATATCGTTACCGGCGCCGTCGCCAGTGCGCAGAATATCATCAAGAGTTGCAATCGGGCCGGGGTCGACGTCGCCGACATTGTACTCGAGCAGCTTGCTTCGTCCGAGTCGGCCCTGACCCAGGACGAGAAGGAGCTCGGCGTCGCCATGGTCGATATCGGCGGCGGTACCACCGACATCGCCATCTTCGTCGACGGTGCGATCAAGCATACCTCGGTCCTGTCGATCGGCGGCAACCACCTGACCAACGATATCGCGGTCGGGCTGCGCACCCCGATGAACGAGGCGGAGAAGATCAAGCAGCAGACCGGCTGCTGCCTGACCTCGATGGTCAGCCGCGACGAGACGATCGAGGTTCCCTCGGTCGGCGGTCGCGAGCCGCGCGAGCTCTCCCGGCAGCTGCTCGCCGAAATCCTCGAGCCGCGGGTGGAAGAGATCTTCACCCTGGTTAATCGCGAGATCGTGCGCAGCGGCTACGAAGATTTGATCGCCTCCGGCGTGGTCATCACCGGCGGCTCGGCGATCCTGCCCGGTATGCCGGAGCTTGCCGAGCAGATCTTCAACCTGCCGGTCCGGCGCGGGATGCCGATGGGGATCGGCGGCCTGACCGACGTGGTCAATTCACCGATCTACGCCACCGGCGTCGGCCTGGTCAAGTACGGCAGCCGCAACCTGCAGTCGAGCAACTTCAAGATCGGGCAGGAGAATATTTTCGATAAGATCACCAACCGGATGAAGGAATGGTTCGGTGAGTTTTTCTAAACAAAATAGAATGGTTTCAGAAATGAAAGTGAAACTTCTAAGTATAGAAACAACGGCACGACCGGGACGCGGAGAAGCCCGGTCACTAACAGATGGAGGGAGTCATGCCAGTGTTTGAATTTGACGACAGTATGGAGCAGATCGCCAAGATCAAGGTGGTCGGAGTTGGTGGCGGCGGCGGCAACGCCGTGAACACGATGATTACAGCCGAGGTGAGCGGGGTCGAGTTCATCGCCTCGAACACCGATGCCCAGGCGTTGCGTAACAGCAAGGCGACGCTCAAGTTGCAGCTCGGGTCGAAGCTGACCAAGGGGCTCGGGGCCGGGGCCGATCCCGATGTTGGCCGCGAAGCGGCCCTCGAGGACCGGGCCAGGATCTATGAGTCGCTGGAAGGGGCCGACATGGTCTTTATCGCTGCCGGTCTCGGTGGCGGTACCGGCACCGGCGCCGCGCCGGTCATCGCCGAGGTGGCAAGGGAGACCGGCGCCCTGACCGTTGGCGTCGTGACCAAGCCGTTCTGTCGTGAAGGGAAGCGGCGCTCGCTGAAAGCGGAAGAGGGGGTCGAAACCCTGAAGGGGGTAGTTGATTCCCTGATCGTGGTTCCGAACGACCGCCTGCTCGGGCTCGCCGGCAAGAACATGAGCATCCTCGATGCCTTCAAGCCGGCCGACGACGTGCTGCGCCAGGCGGTGCAGGGGATCGCCGACCTGATTACGACCAGCGGCCTGATCAACGTCGACTTTGCCGACGTTAAGGCGATTATGAGCGAACGGGGAATGGCGATGATGGGAATCGGAGTTGCCAGCGGCGAGAGCCGCGCCGCCGAGGCGGCGCAGCAGGCGATCGCCAGCCCGCTGCTCGAAGAGATCGACATTTCCGGCGCCCGCGGGGTGCTGGTCAATATCTCCGGTTCCTCCTCGATGACCATGGACGAGTTTGACGAGGCCTCCCGTATTATCCACGACAAGGTGCACGAAGATGCCAATATCATCATCGGCCTCGTCATCGACGAAGAGCTGGAAGAGAACATCAAGATCACCGCTATCGCCACCGGATTCGGCTCGGCCTTCGAGAAGACCAAGCGTGTCGAAGAAGAGCTGAAGGACCGTGTGCAACGCCTGCAGGGTCAGCAAAAGGTCGATCACGACCTGCCGACCTTTATCCGCGAGCGGCAAAAGAGCTCGATGCGGGTGCCGCGCCAGGCGGTGAGCGAAGAGGATGAGTACGACATCCCGACCTTTATCCGTAAGCGGGTTGATTGATGAATAGCTGACACCGCGGTCGACGGCCGCATGATATAATATTCAATGTTCTGAACCAGGCGCTTCCCTGCTGATACTCCGCCCGGCACCAAGGGGAGGTGCCCCTGCCATGTCATGACGACTCCCTCGTCGGGGCTGCCCTGTGCAGCCCCTTTTTCTTTTTTGGAAAGATATAATGTTCTCACGCCAGTTCACTGACGTTCACTCAAGACGCAAAGGCGCAAAGAAAATCGATAACCAGAAAAGATAAATTGATTAAAGGTTAAAACTGAAATCTTATTCTTTCACTTTTAAGATTTTGAATTTCACCTTAACAGAACTTTTTTGCTTCTCTTCGCGACTTCGCGTCTTTGCGTGAGACAAGCCTTTAGAATTCGTTTTTCTTGGTGGCTTGTGGTGAAAAAGCCTTTGATTCACGGTCTAATCTGTCAAATGAATATGATTTCACAGTACGATTGTAGACAAATAGAACTATTCTCATCCTCCTGTCTCCTGTATTCTTGAACTATTATGTCACGAAAACTTCTCGAAAAGGCGAAACGCCGTCTCGCCGCTGAAACCGGCACCCACTCCAACCCCTGGGGAGGACGGCTCTCTGTCGCTCTGGTCTACCCGAACAGTTACTACCATGCCATGAGCAACCTCGGTTTCCAGACGGTCTACCATCTGCTCAACAGCCGGAATGACACCCTGTGTGAACGATTCTTTCTGCCGGATGAAGACGACCTTGCAGAGTATCGCCGTACCGGCACAGAATTGTTCTCGCTGGAGACTGGTAAACCATTGCGCCAGTTCGATCTGGTCGCCTTCTCGATCTCATTTGAGAACGACTACCTCAATTTGCCGGCAATCTTCGAGCTGGGACGCATCCCTTGGCTGGCGGCGGAGCGGGGCGAGGATTTTCCGCTGCTGCTCAGCGGCGGAGTCTGCGCCTTTCTCAACCCGGAGCCTCTGGCCGAGGTGATGGACCTGTTCGCCATTGGCGAGGCTGAACCTATTCTTCCTGGCCTGATTGAGGCGCTTTGTGTAGATGCGAGTCGTACCAGGGATAATCTTGTCTCTCTCGCCAGTCTCTCCGGTATCTACGTGCCATCGCTCTACACGGTGCAGTACGATGCCGATGGGCAAATCTCCGGCTGGCAGGTCGAGGGAGATGCGCCGCTGCCGGTCAAACGGGTCTGGCAGGCCGATCTCGATGCGAGCGAAGCGCGCAACTTCGTTCAGACCGAAGAGACCGAGTTCGGCGACATGGCCCTGACCGAGATATCACGCGGCTGTTCGCGCGGCTGTCGCTTCTGCGCTGCCGGTTTCTTGTTTCTGCCATCCAGGCAGCGGAGCCTCGACAGTCTGCTAGAGCAGGCCGATGAAGGACTATGTAGTCGTTCCCGGATCGGTCTGGTCTCACCGGCAGTCGGCGATTACCCGCAGTTGAATGAATTGCAAAAAGGCATCCTTGAACGGGGCGGATCGGTTTCGGTCGCTTCACTGCGGATCGACAGCCTGACCGCGGACGAGGTTGATGCCCTGGTTCGCTCCGGCCACAAGACGGTCGCGCTCGCCCCGGAGGCTGGAAGTCAACGGATGCGCGATTCAATCAACAAGGGTGTCAATGAAGAGCAAATCCTGCACGCAGTTAAACTCCTCTCCGATGGCGGGGTGCCAAACCTGAAGCTCTATTTCTTGGTCGGTCTGCCGATGGAGGGGGAAGAAGATGTGCGTGAAATTACCAGTCTGACTTCGCGCATTCGCGAGGCGTGGCTGCCGGCCGGAAAGAGGCGGGGGCGGCTCGGATCGATCCATCTCTCGGTGAATCCCTTCGTGCCGAAGCCGTTCACCCCTTTACAGTGGGCGCCGATGGCGACCGCGGCCGAGCTGAAAAAAAAGATGAAGGTGGTCCGCTCCGACATCGGCAGGTTGGCTAATGTCAGTGCTGGGTTCGAATCTGTTCGGTCGGCCCTGGTCCAGGGGCTGCTGTCGCGCGGCGAGCGGGAGTTGGCGGCGGTTGTCCCGATGGTGGCGACAGGGATGAAGATGGAAGCGGCTTGTCGACAAGCCGGTGTCGATAGCGGCAGTATCCTGCACCGGCAACGTTCCGAGGCAGAGATCTTGCCCTGGGAGGTTGTTGCCAGCGGTGTGAGGCGTGATTACCTGTGGCAGGAATGGCAGCAGAGTTTAAGTTGCAAGAGAGTACCGCGTTGTTTCGATGCGTGTGAGTGCTGCGGGGTTTGCTGATTCGTTGAAGCTATAAATGAATATCCGGGGTTCCTCAATAAAAAAAGGGCAGGGAGAATATCTCCCTGCCCTTTTTGGTCGTAATTTCAGATGAAATTACTTGATGTGGCAGGTCAGGCAAAGGTCACTGTTGGTGTTGGCGATACGCAGGAAGGTCGAAACACCAGAGATGCCGTGAACGTCGTGGCAAGAGGAGCACCACATGTCGTCACCACCACCGTACGAAAGGGCACCGGTCATGCCGGCAGTACCTTCGACGTTAGCTTTCGAATCGATCTCAGCATCGGTACCGCCGTCAGCAGCTGCAACGGTCGTGTAGTCGAAGCCGATCGGATGGTCGTCGCTCAGGTCGAGGCCGAGGT
>PKTZ01000071.1 GCA_002868925.1 Desulfuromonas sp.
TTAGTCACCGCATCGTTATGCGCGAACCGGGGCAAGACGCGGAAGCAACCGCATCCCGGTTGCACCGCGACATCGTTTCGCTGCAGAAAGCGGCCGGGCTGAACGAGCTGCCGCTGATTATGATCGGTTCCCCCCTGAACGACGAGCTACCGCAAGCCCTGATGCAGGGGTATTCGAACACCTTGCCCCTTGATGAAACGATTGGCGAGGCAACAATCTCCGCCGAATTTTTGCCGGCACTGGCGCTGGCAAATCTTGCGAGGTCGGGCCGCAACACCCTCAACCTGCGGCAGGGGAAATTCGCCTACCGCGGCAGTCTTCTCCCCTTCAGAAAACAGCTGATCGCCGCGGCCATGCTGATTGTTCTCACCTCTTTGGGTCTGATCGGGGGCGCCTGGTTCTCCTACGCCCGCAAAGCGACAGCAGTTGATCAGTTGCAGTTACAGATCGAGCAGATTTACCGCCAGACCTTCCCGCAGAGCGCCGAGACGCCGAAGGATGTTCTGCTCCACATGACCAGTCGCCTGAACGAACTGCGCAACAAGAACCGACTTCTCGGCGGTGCCGACAATCCGCCCCTGTCGATTCTGGAAGCCGTCACCCGGGTCCTGCCGGCCGATTCAACGATAGCGATCAGGGAGTTCATCTACGACCGCAACGAAGTCCGCCTTGCCGGGCGGGCTCCCTCTTTCGACGCCGTCGATCAACTGGCAGCAAAACTGGATCAGCGTAACCTCTTTGCCGACACCCGGATCAGCGACGCCAAGATGACCCTCGACGGTAAAGAGGTCGAATTCCGGGTCGAACTCGACTTTCAAAAAACGGGGGGTGAGAAATGATCCAGAACCTCTCCGACCGGGAAAAAAGATTTGTCACTGTCGGTGCCGTTGCCCTGGCCCTGATCTTCGTCATCTTCGCCATCATCCTCCCCTTCCGCGGAGCCGTTGCCGGACTCGACGACAAGCGTGTTGAGAAGCAGCAACAGCTAAAGCAGGTCTTGCAGCTGCAGTCCGATTATCAGCAGCTCGACCGGAAACTCTCATCGAAGGAACGCAAGATTGGGGGCAAGGGTTCCCTTCTCACCGAGATGGAGAGCATGGTCAGCCGGCTCGGCTTTCGCGACCGCCTGCTCGCCATGCGCCCGCGGGAGAGCAGCGAACGCCAGGGGATGCAGGTCGAGGCTGTCTCCGTGCGGCTCGAATCGATTACCCTGCAGCAACTGGTCGAACTGCTGCAATCGGTCGAACGCTCAAGCATGCTTCTCAACGCGACCGGTCTCCAGGTCAGAACCCGCTTTGACGATCCGTCCCGGCTCGATGTCGATCTCGAAGTCGAAACCGTGAAACGGCGCTCGTAACATGTCCCGTTCTGGCTCTTCTGAAAAATCGAACTCCGGCTTCCGGCTCTATTTCAAGCAGGCCGCAGTTGTCATAGCAGCCGCTATCACCTGTTTCGTGATCGGTTTCGCTCTCTTCTTTCCGGAACAGGCGCTGCTCGCCCGGCTTGAAAATGTGATACGGAAAAACGCCCCCTATCCGGTCACCATCGGCTCGGCCGAGATCAAATTCCCGCTTGCCCTTGCCGCAACAAATATCCGGGTCGAGGTGCCGCGACAATCGGGCCAGCCGATACAACTCGACAAACTGGAACTTTCACCGGCCTGGTCAACCCTGGTCGGCCGCCCCGGCCTTTCGTTTACAGCCGAAACCGGCGGCGGCACCATCAACGGCAGCTTGAGCGGGGAGAGGCGACTAAACATCACCGTTTCCGGGGTTCGCTTCGATGAACCGGTCGAAGGGTTCTCGCAGATCCGCCTCTCTGGGCGAATAGATAAGGTACAACTTTCGACCGATCTCGAATTTGAAAACGAAGATGAAACAGATCTTGCCATCGACATCACCGACCTTGCGGTCACTGGCGGCGAAGCATTCGGACTCCCTGAGAAACTCGACCTCGGCCGTCTTTCCGTAAATGCGACCGGAACCGGCCGGACATTATCACTGCAGAAAACTGAATTGGCAGAAGGCGTTGTTGCCGCTACCGCGCTCGGCAAAATACTTATCGGCAACACTCCGACCGCTTCCCGGCTCAACATCGATCTGAGCATCACCCCCGCAACAGGCCTCGAACCCTCTCTGGCCAGCCTGTTCGAAATGGTCGGCACACCGGCCCCGAACGGCTCCCGCAAACTGAGCCTGCGTGGGCCCCTCGCCCGCCCATCCCTGCGTTAAGCTAATTTCTCCTTGCAAAAATCTGAAAAGTCGTAAAAATATTAATAAGATAACTATTTGTACAAATTGCCGTTACGAGGAGTTTCTTGTTATGTCCGACCAGGAAAGAGACGATTTTGATCATGAAATAGACGGTAATTTCACCATCGAAGAAGGTGATTTCCCGACCGAAGGGGAACTCGTCCTGGCCCGCGATCTGCTGCCGGAAGAGCTGCCGATTATCCCGGTACGGCCGCGACCCGCCTTCCCCGGAATTCTCGTGCCGATGGTTATTAACGACCCGGATCAACTCGCCTCCTTCAAAAAAGCGATCGACAGCCCGACCAACGCCCTCGGCCTGATCATGGTGCGCGATATGGAGTCGGAGGATACCCCGGACAACCTGCACCGGGTCGGCGTCGGCGGCAAGATCGTCAAGGTCATTCATCATGATGACGAAAATGCCCACTTCCTGATCAACTGTCTCGAACGATTCACCGTTGTTGAAGTGATGCAGCTCAAAAAAGGCCTGCGCGCCAAGGTCAATTATCTACTGCAACCGGAACTGTCGAGCAACGAGGAGCTGAAAGCCTACTCGATGGCGATCATCACCACCCTCAAGGAGTTAGTTCAGATCAATCCGCTTTACAGCGAAGAGATCAAACTCTTCCTCAACCGTTCGAGCATGGACGACCCCGGCCGGCTGGCCGACTTTGCCGCCAACCTGACCAGCGGCGACGGCCAGGAGTTGCAGGCAATCCTCGAAACCTTCGACATCCGACGCCGTATAGACAAGGTCCTGGTGCTGCTAAAAAAAGAACTCGAGGTCTCGCGCCTGCAGACCAAGATCTCCCAGAACATCGAGGAAAAGATTACCGGCCAGCAGCGCGAATTTTTTCTGCGCGAACAGCTCAAGGCGATCAAGCAGGAGCTCGGACTCGAGAAGGAGGGCAAGACATCTGAACTCGAAAAGTTCGAGGAGCGGCTCAAGGGGCTGAATCTCAACGAGGAAGCGCAGCGGGCGGTCGACGAAGAGATGGAGAAGCTGCGCCTGCTCGAACCGAGCTCGGCCGAATACAACGTGTCGCGCAACTACCTCGACTGGCTGACCATCCTCCCCTGGGGCAAGATGAGCAAGGAGAATTACGCCATAAAAAGAGCCCGCCGCATTCTCGACCGCGACCACTTCGGTCTCGAGGACGTCAAGGAGAGGATCCTCGAATTTATCGCCGTCGGCAAGATGAAGGGCGATATCGCCGGCTCGATCATCTGCCTGGTCGGTCCGCCGGGGGTCGGCAAGACCTCGGTCGGGCACAGCATCGCCGATGCCCTGGGACGCAATTTCTTCCGCTTCTCCCTCGGCGGTATGCGCGACGAGGCGGAGATCAAGGGGCACCGCCGCACCTATATCGGGGCGATGCCGGGCAAGTTCATCCAGGCGATGAAATCGGTCGGCAC
>PKTZ01000091.1 GCA_002868925.1 Desulfuromonas sp.
CATCCCCAGGGCGAGCAGGGTCTGCAGCAGCGGCCGGAGCGCGTCAACCTCTTCGCAGCAGTCCTTCAGCCGGGTCTGGCCGTCGACTTTATGCAGGAATTGCTGTTCTTCCGCTTTCAGGCTGAGAAAGTTGATGTGCCGGAAGTAGTGCGCTTGCAGGATGGGGAAACTGAACGCATCGATCGCCCTTGCGCCATTTTTCGGGTGCATGTGAAAGCCGCCGTAAAAAATGCGTGGCAGGTTGATCGAAATGATCTGCATGTCCTGCGGCAGGCTGAGCCGGTTCAGCCTGACAGTGAACGGCGGCAGGCCGAAGGCGGAGACCAGTTCGCTGCCGAGGTAGGAGAGTTTTTCCTGCATCAGGTGGGGATAGTCGAGGCAGCCGATCTGGACCAGGATGTCGTGCCGGTACCCGCTCTCGGTTTTGTAGAAGTTGTACTCCTCGGCGCTGATCAACCCCTTGCTCTGCAGGTAGGCGCCAAAATCGTCGTAATTGATCCCCTGGCGCATCGAGATCGGGGTGCCGTTGACAAAACTGAGGTTCTGTTGCCGGTTATTGACCGCAAAGCTCATGGTACCGGAGAAACTGTTGAGGTAGGCCGATTGCAGGTGGGTGGCGAAGGTCTCTCCCGCCGGTTCCTGCGGTCCGGCGGCCGCCAGGTTCTCCTTGATCGCGCCGATCAGGTCGGAAGCGCGAAACGGTTTCTCGAGATAGGTTTTGACGCCGAGCTGTTGCGCGGCGGCGGCGTTGCTTTCACCGCGATAGATGCCGGTCATGACGATAACCGGCAGGTTTTTAGTCTTCGGGCTCTGACGGATTTTTTTGAGCAGTTCGACCCCGTGCAGGCGGGGCATCTTCAGATCGAGCAGCAGCAGGTCGGGTGGTTGGGCGACAATACTGCTCAAAGCCTCGACGCCGTCCCGGGCTCGGGAAACAGAATAGCCGTGCTTTTGTATCAGCGCCTCCAGCGGCGCCGCGACAGCATCGTTGTCTTCGGCTATGAGAATTGTCTGGCTCATAAAATCACTTCTTGAGCTGATATTTCCGGACTGCCTTGTTGTGCTCTTTCAATGTCTTCGAAAAGCTGTGGGTGCCATCGCCGCGGGCGACGAAGTAGAGATACTTGACGTCGGCCGGCGAGGCGACCGCCTGCAGCGCTTCTGTCCCGGGACTGGCAATCGGCCCCGGTGGCAGCCCGACCATGGTGTAGGTGTTGTACGGGGTCGGCATCCGCAGGTCGGCCTTGGTGATGTTGCCATCATACTCGTCGCCGAGTCCGTAGATAACGGTCGGGTCGGCCTGCAGCGGAATGCGGCGCTCGATCCGGTTCAAGAAAACGGCGGCGATCAGCGGCATCTCCTCGTTGTTGCCGGCCTCCTTCTGCACGATCGAGGCGAGGGTCACCAACTGGTGCGTATCGAGCCCCTGTTCGGCGCCACCGGCGAGCAGCTCCGGAGTCAACTTCTTGCGGAACTGGTCGACCATCGAGGTGACCAGATTCCTGAGCGAAGTCCCGGCGACATAGGTGTAGGTCTCCGGGAACAGGTAACCCTCCAGGCTGTCGGCCTCGATCTTCAACTGCTGCAAAAAAACGGGGTCGGAGGTGAGTGTCATGAAGTCGTCTTTACTTCCGATTTCGGCCTCTTCGAGCCGGGCTCCGATCTCGGCCAGGTTGAACCCTTCCGGGATGGTCAGCTTGTAGCGGCGGACGTCACCGGCGACGAGCCGGTCGAGAATCTGTCCCGGGGTCGCCGGGCTGCGGAAGTCGTATTCGCCGGCCTGGATCGCGTTGTCACTGCCGCGCAGGCGTGACAGGAGGCGGAACATGAAGGGGTCGGAAATGACGCCGTCCTGGTAAAGCTTGTCGGCAACGGTGGAAAAAGGCATCCCCGGCTGGATCAACAGGGCGACCGGTTTTTCCGGGAACATCGGCCGGTTGGTAAAAGCGAAAAACATTCCGCCCCACGATGAGGTGATGATGATAAGAACCAGCAGGCAGGCAAGTACGATTTTTCGTTGTTTGGACATCAATCGGCCGTAACGGAAAGGGTTGAAATTAATTGTATATTTTCGGAAATAGAGAGGCCGATGTCAAGCAGTGCTTGTGTCGTCCCCTCCTGTGAATGCGGTACTGGTTCAGGCTTTGAACTTGTTCTCTTCCCCGGCCAGCAGGCGGCCGATATTCTCCCGGTGTCTCCAGATAACCATCAGGCTGATAAAAAGGGAAGCAATCAGCAGTGGTATCGATTGTTCGATGAAATAGACAAGGGGTGGTACGAGCGCGGCGGCCAGGATCGAGCCGAGGGAGACGTAACGCCAGATCCAGACCAGCAGCACGAACAGAATGCCGGCATAGAGGACCGAGAGTGGAGAGAGAACCAGGTAGATGCCGAGCGCCGTCGCTACCCCTTTTCCTCCCTTGAATCCGAGGTAGACCGGGTAGAGGTGGCCGAGGAAGGTAGCGCAGGCGATCATCGCCGTCTGTTCGGGAGACATCTCGGCGATCGCGGTGGCGTAAACGATAGGCAGCACGCCCTTGACGATATCGCCGACCAGGGTCAGAATGCCGAGCTTACGTCCGGCGGTCCGGTAGACGTTGGTGGCACCGATATTGCCGCTGCCCGACTTGCGTACGTCGCCGGCCCCGGTCAGTTTGGTCAGTACGACCCCGCTCGGGATGGCACCGATCAGGTAACTGGCGATGAGGGTGATGATAAGTTCAGTCTGCATCTTGAAACGATTCCGTTTAATGATTAAAGAAAGCGGTTCCTATCATACCGCAATTTCAGGATTTGAGAAGAGATTTCAGGGTATTCAACAGCGCCCTGAAAAATTTTTCCAGAATATTTCGGGGGCTGTTATAGTGTGGCGACGTTATTGATCTATTTGTCGAAGGGGAACTCAGAGTGTCCGATCAATGGAAAAATTCAGGTTTGAAACGGATCCTGCTGGCAGCGACCTACTCCTGGGCCGGTCTGTGCGCCGCCTGGAAGAACGAGGCGGCGTTCCGGCAGGAGGTGCTGTTGCTCGGCGTGCTGGTTCCGCTCGGTCTCTGGCTCGGTGACGACGGAGTCGAGCGGGCGCTGCTTATCGGCAGCCTGCTGCTGGTGCTGATGGTCGAGCTGCTCAACTCGGCGATCGAGGCGGTGGTCGATCGTTTCGGAACCGAGCGCCACGAACTCTCCGGCCGCGCCAAGGACCTGGGTTCGGCAGCGGTGCTGATCGCCCTGATTAATGTTGCCGTGATCTGGGGCTTGGTCCTCTACGATAATTTCTACAGCTGATCAACCGAGCAGCTGCTGCATGATCGCCGTTGCCGCCCGCCGTCCGTCGGCGGCCGCGGTGACCACCAGGTCGGCGCCACGCTGACAATCCCCCCCGGCAAAAACATCCGGATGCGAAGTGCGACCGCTCTCCGGATCGATCTCGACTTCCCCCCACTTGCCGAGCTTAACTCCGGCGTCGGCGACGAAGGGGAGCCCTTCCATGTCGAATCCGAGCGCCATGATCACCACGTCGGCCGGCACACAGTGTTCGCTGCCGGCGATATCGGTGACCCGCCGCCGGCCGTCGGCGTCCGGTTCGCCCAGTTCGGTACGGATCGCGTCGACCCCGACCAGTCGTTTCTTTTCGTCGATGTCAAATTTAACCGGCGCTGCCTGGAAGAGGAATATTACGCCCTCCTCGACGGCGTTGAGGTACTCCTTGCGGCTGCCCGGCATGTTCGTTTCGTCGCGGCGGTAGAGGCAGGTGACCGACTCGGCCCCTTCGCGCACTGCGGTGCGGACGCAGTCCATCGCCGTATCGCCGCCGCCAATAACCACGACCCGCTTACCGAGTACGCTGAAACGTTCCATCCACGACTGCCCGTAGAGTCGGCGCTGGACGTTGGTCAGAAAATCCATCGCCATGTAGACATGCTCATGATCCTCGCCTTCGATCGCCGCCCGCTTGCCGTTGGTGGCGCCGAGACCGAGGAAAACTGCATCATAGTGGTTCTGTAGTTCTTCGATCTGCTTGTCGTGGCCGATTTCGACGCCGAGGTGGAGGGTCATCCCGGCCTGCTTGAGGATGGCGAAACGGCGCCGGATCGTCTCCTTTTCGAGTTTGAATCCGGGGATGCCGTAGGTCAGCAGACCACCGGGGAGCTCCGCCCGTTCGAACATGTCGACCTTGATCCCGGCCCGCAGCAGAAAGTGGGCACAGCTCATCCCTGCCGGTCCGGAACCGACTACCGCCACCTTCTTGTCGGTGGTGATGCCGGGGAAGGGGAGGCGCAGTCCCGCCTTGAAGGCGAGGTCGGTGATCGAAGCTTCGATCGGCCCGATGGTGATTGCGCCGTAGCCGTCGTCGAGGGTACAGGCCCCTTCGCAGAGCCGGTTGTGCGGGCAGACCCGCCCGAGGATCTCCGGGAACGGCGAGGTCTCGTTGGAGAGGAGGAACGCTTTTTCGATATCCCCCTCGGCAATCGCTTCGAGCCACTGCGGAATCGCATTGTTGAGCGGGCAGCCGATGGTGGTGCAGAACGGGTCGCCGCACTGCACGCAGCGCTCCGACTGGTTAGCGACCAGGCGGCTGGTGTAGAAGCGATAGATCTCCTCGAAGTGACGTAATCTTTTACTGACGTCTTCCTTGTCGGGATCGAGGCGGTGGGTTTCGATGAATCCTTGCATTTCGTTATCCTGTCAAAAAGTCAAATGCGTGTCTCACGCAAAGGCGCAAAGACGCTAAGGAGAAGATGCTAAATGCCGTTTGCAATCCGGGATATTCCATCTTTGATTAAATCATCACCAAAGTTGATAAGTAATCCCAGTTTCTTCCCGGTCATCCTCAAGTAGGTCAGCAATTGTTTTTTGTGAACATTTGCGACCTTTTCAACAGACTTAAGTTCCACAATTAGCGAATCGTTTACAATTATGTCTGCTTTGAACCCTGCATCAAAGTTGATCCCATCGTAAAAAACTGGGATTGGTTTCTGCCTTTCAACAATCAATCCTTTTTCCGGATTTCATGTTCAAGGGCGACTTTCATATACTGTTTCAAAAAGTCCGGGTCCGAGCTTGGTGTGGACCTTGTAAGCCGAGTCGACGACTTCCCTTGCAATGTCGTTTAGATTTTTCATCCCCCTCCATGTTTCCCTTTGCACCTTTGCGTCTTAAGTGAGCAGAGCGAACGAGCGTGAGATAGATTAGTCTCCTTCTTTTGGGTTAAGTGGCGCTTTCATATTCTTAGGCGTCACCATCCAGAAATAGGCCAGCTCCTCGCGGAAGTGGTCGAGGATGTGTCGCGCTTTCGGGCTGCGTGTCCGGTTGTGGAAGCTGATCAGGATCTTCTTCAGGTAGAGTTTCGCTTCGCTGTCCTCGTCGACGTCGATACGTCGCGCCTCGACCAGCTCCCGGTTAAGATTATCCATGAAGCTCTTTTCCCGGTCGTAGATGAAGGCAACACCGCCGGTCATGCCGGCGCCGAAGTTGATCCCGGTCTCGCCGAGGATGACCACGGTGCCCCCGGTCATGTATTCGCAGGCGTGGTCGCCGGTCCCCTCGACCACTGCCAGGGCGCCGGAGTTGCGGACGGCGAAGCGCTCACCGGTGATGCCGGAGGCGAACAGCTTGCCGCCGGTGGCGCCGTAGAGGCAGGTGTTGCCGAGGGCGGCGTTGCCGTCCTTGTAGTTGCGCGGGGTGACGATAATGCGGCCGTTGTTCATCCCCTTGCCGACGTAATCATTGGCGACGCCGTCGAGGAAGATGCTGACGCCGTGAATCAAAAAGGCGCCGAGCGACTGGCCGGCGACGCCGTGCAGTCGTAGGGTGATCGCCTCTTTCGGCAGTCCCTGGTCGCCGTAGAACTTTGCAATTTCGCCACTGATCATCGAGCCGAAGGAGCGGTTGGTGTTGCAGATTTTGCGCTCGACGACGATCTCCTCCTGCGGATTCTTGATGACCGACTGGATTTCGGCAAGAACATGTTTTTCGAAGGCGTTGTCGTCAAAAGGATCGTTCCGTTTCTGCCAGGTGTTGACCCCTTCGACCTGCCGGAGCAGTGCGCTGAAATCGAAGCGGTCGGCTTGTGGTTTGTCACTGGCGACGAGCAGGTCGCTGCGGCCGATCAGTTCATCGAGGCTGGCGTAGCCGAGTTCGGCCAGGATCTCGCGCACGTCCTCGGCGATATTGGTAAGGTAGCTGATTACCTTTTCGACGGTGCCGACATAATGGGCACGCAGGCTCTCTTCCTGGGTGGCGACGCCGACGGTGCAGCGGTTGAGATGGCAGACCCGGAGCAGCTTGCAGCCGAGCATGACCAGCAGGGAGGTGCCGAAGCCGTAGTACTCGGCTCCGAGCAGGGCCGCCTTGACCACGTCGCGGCCGATCTTGAGGCCGCCGTCGGTCTGCAGCTGTACCAGCTCGCGCAGATGGTTCGCCTTGAGACTCTGCTGCGCTTCGCTCAGACCGATCTCCCAGGGGTTGCCGGCAAACTTGATCGAGCTTTGCGGCGCCGCGCCGGTTCCGCCGTCGGCACCGGAGATGACAATTCGATCGGCGTACGCCTTGGCGACGCCGGCAGCGATGGTGCCGACGCCGGCGGTGGAGACAAGCTTGACGCAGATACGGGCGTCGGGGTTGACCTGCTTGAGGTCGAAGATCAGCTGCGCCAGGTCTTCGATCGAGTAGATGTCGTGATGCGGTGGCGGCGAGATCAGGGTGACGCCCGGGATGGTGAAGCGGAGCGAGGCGATCAGCGGGGTGACTTTCTCGCCCGGGAGCTGACCCCCTTCGCCCGGCTTGGCCCCCTGTGCCACCTTGATCTGGATCTCTTCAGCGCTGCGCAGGTAAGCCGGGGTGACGCCGAAGCGGCCGGAGGCGATCTGCTTGATCTTGCTGTTGCGCGGCGAGTTGAGACGCTCCGGGCTCTCTCCCCCCTCGCCGCTGTTGGAACAGCCGCCGAGCCGGTTCATCGCTTCGGCCAGCGCTTCGTGCGCCTCGGGCGAGATCGAGCCGAGCGACATCGCCGCCGAGTCGAAACGACGGGTGATCGCCTCGACCGGCTCGACCTGGTCGAGCGGAATCGGTTTGCGATCGCTTTTAAACTCGAGGAAGTCACGGACAAACTTCAGGCCGCGACCGCTGATCAGATCCCGGAATTTGAGGTAATCGTCCCGCGTCCGGCTCTCGGCAAAGCGGTGGATGGTGGTGATGACCTTCGAGTTGAAGTCGTGGTACTCGCCGCCGGGGTTGTCATTAAGACTGCTGCCGATCTGCAGGGGGTAGAAGGGGGCGAACGCCGGTTCTTTGAACACGTCCTGGTGCACAGTGTCGATCCGTTGCTCGATATCGGCGAAGGTCAGGCCGGGGATGAGCGCGTTCGACGAAGTGAAGCATCGATCGACGACCTCGTTTGAGAGGCCGATGATATCGAACAGGGCCGAGTTGCGGTAACTGGAGACGGTGCTGATCCCCATTTTCGACATGACCTTGAGAATCCCCTTGGTCAGAGCGTCGAACACATTTTTTAATCCCTGGCGCGCCATGCGGTGGCTCGCTTCGTTCCGCTCGAGACTGTTCAGGGCGGTGGCGTAGAGCAGCCAGGGGTAGATGGCGACGGCGCCGTTGGCGATGAGGACGCAGGCAGCGTGGGCGTCGGTCACCTCGCCGGTGACCGCGACAAGGGTGGTCAAGTGCCGCAGTTTTTCCGTGAGCAGCAGCTGGTTGAGGTAACCGATCGCCATCGCCATCGGGATGAGCCGCGTGTTGTCATCGAGGCAGCGGTCGTCAAGGATGACGACCCGGACTTTGTCTTCGCGTACGGCGGTCACGACCCTCTCCCCGAGTTCCTTAAGGCTCTGCTCGAGGTTGCCGCCGAAGCCGGTCATGAAGTGCCCGTATTTGTAGCACGCTTCGAAGCGCGGGTTCTTCGGGTCGCCGAAGGAGAGCAGTGCGTCGAAGATATCGCGTGACAGGATCGGCGAGACGCTCTTGAGCCGGCATCCGCGATCGACCGTTTCGATCAGCGGGTTGCCGATTTCGCCAATGCCGATGGTGGTCGACATGACCACTTTTTCCCGGTAGGGGTCGATCGGCGGATTGGTGACCTGGGCGAATTTCTGCCGGAAAAAGTCGGAGAAGTTGCGCTGCTTTTCCGAAAACGCGGCCTGGGGGGTGTCGTCCCCCATCGATCCGGTCGGCTCTTTTCCTTCGCGCAGCATCGGCTTGATGATCTTCTCCACCGTTTCGTGGGTGATGTTGTGGTAACGCTGGAGACGGTTCAGGTCTTCGACGTGCAGCGGCTCCTGTTTTTCGAACTGGTGTTCGATGAACTCCTGCAGGTAGTAGGTGCGATCGGTCAACCACTCGCTGTAGGGGTTGGAGTTCATCAGGTAGTTGTCGATGTCGTCGGTCTTGAAGATTTCTCCCTGCTCCAGGTCGGCGGCCATCATTTCGCCGCTCTGCAGACGTCCCCGCTCGACAACCTTCTCCGGCGGGGTTCCGAGGACACCGTACTCGCTGGTCAGCAGCAAACGGCCATCGTCGGTTATGACGTATTTGGCCGGGCGCAGGCCGTTGCGGTCGAGCATGCAGGCGACATAGCGGCCGTTGGTCAGGCTGACCGCGGCCGGACCGTCCCACGGCTCCCAGGCAGCCGAAGTGTACTCGTAGAACGAACGAAGTCCTGCCGGCATATGGGCGACATTGTGACGTGCCGGTGGCAGCAGCATCCGGGCCGCCTTGAAGAAGTCGACTCCGTTGATCAGAAGGAACTCGAACATGTTGTCGAGACTGGCGCTGTCGCTCGCGCCCGGCTGCAGGATCGGCAGCAGACGTGACAACTCCTCGTCGGAGAAGACCGGACTCTTCATCCCGGCCGACTTGGCCATGGTGTTGAAGCGGTTGGCCCGGATCGAGTTGATCTCGCCGTTGTGGGCGAGCTTGCGGAACGGCTGGGCCAGGCGCCACTGCGGCAGGGTGTTGGTCGAAAAACGCTGGTGGAAAAGCACCAGGCTGGTCTCGAACCCCGGATCTTCAAGGTCGGGATAGAGCTGGCGCAGGTAGTTCGGCATGACCAGGCCCTTGTAGGAGATCAGGGTGCGCGAGAGGTTGGTCATGTAGAATTCGTTGCCGTTCGGATACTGGTTTTCGATCTCCCGCCGGGTCAGGTAGAGCAGGGCATCGAAGCGGCGGGTGGCGATCAGCGCATCCGGAATCACGAACGCCTGGACGATGTGCGGCAACAGCTCGCGCGCATACTCGCCGAGCGCTTCTTCATTGAGCGGCACCTCGCGAAACAAGACAACCTTGAGATCGTTCTGTTCGCAGGCGGCGGCGAAGGCTTCCTTCTGATTTTCCGGGTCGGAAAGGAAGAGGGTGCCGACAGCGAACTCTTCCGGCAGGGAGACCCCCTGCACCAGCGCCTGCTTACGCAGAAAAGCGGTCGGCATCGAACAGAGGATGCCGCAGCCGTCGCCGGTTTTGCCGTCGGCAGCGATGGCGCCGCGGTGCATCATGCGTGACAGCGCCCGGATCGAATCCTCGAGCAATTGATGGGAAGCTTCATTGCGCAGGCTGGCAAGGAGCCCGAAGCCGCAATTATCGCGAAACTCTTCGGCAGGGTTGATCAGATCGGTCATAGTCTTTTGTCTTTCGCGGAAGTCAGATATCGCAATTCATTAATTCCTTAATGATACAGGGTGTTTTTCCGGAAATAAAGGGCATGGGCGGATATTTTTCTTCCGACGCCACAGGAAAAGCTTGACCCGGGCTAATTGTTTATTGTAAACCTCCGGAGTGAACGCTCACTCCGGAGGTTGTTTTGGCCAAGAAAGATAAAAGAACGGAGATCCTTGATGCGGCCCTGGTGCTCTTTGCCGAGAACGGTTTCCATGGTTCGCCGACATCACAACTGGCGCAACGGGCCGGGGTCGGGGTCGGGACCATCTACCGATACTTCAGCGACAAGGACGAACTGATCCGTGAACTCTACCGGGATCTGAAACAAAAGATCGGCGCCCGGATCGACGAATCGACACCCGACCTGTCGATGCAGGAGCGTTACGTGCGGATGATGACCAAGTTCATCAATTATTTTGTGCAGCATCGTAACGAGTTCCGTTTCATGGAGCAGTACTATTTCTCTCCTTATTCGGCCGAGTTCGATTGCAGCGCACCGGAAGAGAATGCGAGGATCCAGCAGTTGTTACTGGCAGCGCGGGAGCAAGGGGTCGTGCAGGATGTGTCGATATCGGTGCTGCAGTCGCTCGCGTTCGGTCCGGTCATCGCCCTGGTCAAGGAGAATATCTATCGCGATCTCGATCTCGATGATGAGATGATCCGACAAACGGTCGAAGCGACCTGGACGGCTCTGGAAAATTAAGGGTTGTAATCGCTCAAAATCAAAATAATTTACTATAATCCTCTCTATCAGTTTCGGAAAAGAGCGAAAAGGGAAAGCAAATGACGAAAAACAATACAGAATACGGAATGCAAGCTGGGCGGAAAAAGAAAATATGGGTGTTGCTCTCTTTGTTTGTTTTTCTGGCCGCCGGTCTGTTGCTGCCGCTGACCGATTCCTCCGCCGAAGATGAAAAGAAGGCGGCGAAGCCGGCCCCGCAGGGGATGCCGGTCGAGGCGGTGCAGGTGACAACCGATAGTCTGGATCGTAAGCTCAACGCCGTCGGCAGTCTGCTTTCGGATGAATCGGTGGTAATTACGGCCGAGATCTCGGGTTTGGTTAAGTCGGTTCAGTTCGAAGAGGGGAAAAAGGCAAAGGCCGGTGATGTCCTGATCAAGCTCGATGACTCGGTGTTGAAGGCCGAGTTTGACCGGGTCTCGGCCAGCCTCGAATTGAGCCAGGCCAACTACAAGCGGGCCGAGAAGCTGCTGCAGGAAGATGCGATCTCGCAACGGGAGCGAGACGAAGCGTACGCCAAGTGGCAGCTCGACGAAGCGAACCTGCGGCTGGCCGAGGCGAACCTCGCCAAGACGGTTATCCGGGCGCCGTTCTCAGGTCGTCTCGGTCTGCGCAACATCAGCCCGGGCAGTTATTTGCGACCCGGTGACACGATCGTCGACCTTGATGCGATCGACCCGATCAAGGTCGATTTCCAGGTCCCCGAAGCGTACGCCGGTCAGGTCCGGACCGGACAGACGCTCTCCGTCCGGGTTGACGCCGTTCCCGGGAGTGATTTCGACGGGAAAGTTATCGCGATTGCGCCTCAACTCGACGAAACCGGCCGCAGCCTGATGGTGCGGGCACGGATACCGAACAGCGAAGGTTTTTTGAATCCCGGCATGTTCGCCCGGATCGATCTGTTGCTGGAGGAGAAGCCGGAGACGATCCTCGTTCCGGAAGAGGCGTTGATGGCAAAAGGGATGAGTCAGCTTGTTTACAAAGTGGTCGACGGCAAGGTTGAAGTTGCCCCGGTCAAGACCGGGGCCCGCCTGAAAGGGCGGGTCGAAATCCTCGAGGGGCTCGAAGCGGGTGAGACGATAATCACCGCCGGTCATCTCAAGGTTCGTCCCGGCATGCCGGTCACGGTTCTGCCGCCGGCGTCGACCGGTGGAGAGACGAAGGGCGGGAAATAAACATGGTCCTTTCCGATATATCGATAAAGCGGCCGGTTCTGGCGACGGTCATGAGCCTGGTCATCGTCCTGCTCGGGATGATCTGCTACCAGCGGCTCACGGTGCGGGAATACCCGAATATCGACGAGCCGGTAGTCAACGTCGAAACCCGTTATCCGGGGGCGACCGCCGAGATCATCGAATCGCAGATTACGCAACCGCTCGAGGAGAGTCTCGCCGGGATCGACGGCATCGAACTTTTGACCTCGATTTCTCGTCCTGAGGCGAGCCAGATTACGGTCAAGTTCCGCCTGACCCGTAACCCGGACGAAGCGGCCAACGACGTACGCGACCGGGTGTCACGGGTACGTGGCCGGTTGCCGGACGAAATCACCGAGCCGGTCATCAGCAAGGTCGAGGCCGATGCGCAGCCGACCATCTACCTCGCCTTTTCATCGAGTAAACACACACCGCTCGAGATTACCGATTATGCCGATCGCTACGTCAAAGATCGGCTGCAGAATATCAACGGCGTCTCCAACGTCATGATCCTCGGTGAACGGCGCTACGCCATGCGGCTCTGGCTCGACCCGGCTCGACTCGCAGCTTACCGGATGACGCCGATCGATGTCGAAAATGCCTTGCGGCGGCAGAATGTCGAGATCCCTTCCGGACGGATCGAATCGCAAGATCGCGAGTTCACCGTCCTCTCCGAGACCGACCTGCGGACTCCAGAGCAGTTCGAGCAGATGATCCTCAAGGATGAAGGGGGGTACCTGGTCCGGTTGCGTGATGTAGGGCGGGCCGAGCTCGGTGCCGAGAATGAGCGGCGGGTGGTCCGCTTCAACGGTCATCCCGCGGTCGCCCTCGGTGTGGTCAAGCAGGGGACGGCCAACCCGCTCGATATCTCGACCGATGTTCGAACGATGCTGCCGAAGATAGAAGCCGATCTCCCCGATGGAATGGAGGTTAAGATCGCCTATGATCGTTCGGTCTTTATCGACCGCTCAATCAAGAATGTCTATCGTACCATCGCCGAAGCGGTCGTGCTGGTCATCCTGGTCATCTACTTCTTCCTGCGCAGCCTCCGTTCGACCCTGATACCGCTGGTGACGATTCCGGTCTCCCTGGTCGGGGCCTTTGCCATTATGTACACCCTCGGCTTCTCGGTAAACAATTTGACATTGCTGGCGATGGTTCTTGCCATCGGTCTGGTGGTCGACGACGCCATCGTCATGCTGGAGAATATTCATCGACACGTCGAATCAGGGATGCCGACGCGCAAGGCGGCGTTTCGTGGCAGCAACGAGATTGCCTTCGCCGTCATCGCCATGACCTTGACCCTGGCGGCGGTCTATGCCCCGATCGGTTTCATGGAGGGGCGCACCGGAAGGCTCTTCACCGAGTTTGCCCTGACCCTGGCCGGCGCGGTCCTGGTCTCCGGGTTCGTTGCCCTGACCCTGTCACCGATGATGTGTTCCAAGCTCCTCAGTTATAAAGAGGAGCATGCTCCCCTCTATAACCTGATTGAACGCTGGATTGTCGGGATGACCGACGCCTACCGGAAGTTGCTGCAGAAAACACTGCGCGCCAGCGCGATCATGATTCTGGTCGCTGTCGGCGTGGCAGGAGTGGTTGGCGGCCTGTTCTACGTGCTCAAGTCGGAGCTGTCACCGATCGAGGATCAGGGGACGGTGATCGGGGTCGGCATCGCACCGGAGGGTTCGACCGTCGCCTATACCGACCGCTATGCCCGGATGATGGAGAACGTCTACGCCGGGACCGAGGAGATTGAACGATACTTCGTGGTTACCGGTTTCCCGGTGGTGTCGCAGATCATCTCCTTTTCGGGTTTGAAGCCCTGGGAAGAGCGGGAACGCACCCAGCAGGAGATTGTCAAAGGATTGCAGCCGCAGCTCTACGGCGGGATCCCGGGGGTTATGGCATTCCCGATCAATCGTCCGCCGCTCGGCCAGAGCCCGCTCGATAAGCCGGTGCAGTTCGTAATCCAGACCAACGCTCCGTACAGCGAACTACAGAAGATGGTCGACGCGGTTATGAACGAAGCGCGGGAATGGCCCGGTTTCATCAACCTCGACTCCGACCTTAAGCTCAATAAGCCGCAGTTGGCGGTGCAGGTCGACCGGGAGAAGACGGTCGATGTCGGGACCGACGTCGAGAGCGTCGGCCGCACCCTTGAAACGATGCTCGGCGGTCGACAGGTGACCCGGTTCAAGCGGGAGGGGAAACAGTACGACGTCATCGTCCAGATTGAAGAAGGTGAGCGTAGCACCCCGTCCGACCTGTCGTCGATCTACGTGCGCGGCAACCAGGACAACATGGTTCAACTCGCCAACCTGGTCACGGTCGATGAGACCGTCGCACCGAAGGAATTGAACCACTTCAACCAGCTGCGGGCTGCCAAGATAACCGCTGCCCTTGCTCCCGGATTTGTCCTGTCCGATGGCCTGACACGCCTGGAGGAGATCGCTGCCAAAGTGTTGCCGAACAACGCCGTGACTGATTATGACGGGCCCTCGCGTGAGTTTAAGGAGTCGAGCGCCAGCCTCTACGTGACCTTCCTTCTCGCCCTCGGGTTTATCTACCTGGTGCTGGCGGCTCAGTTCGAGAGTTTCATCGATCCGTTTATCATTATGCTCTCGGTCCCATTGAGTATCGCCGGTGCCCTGGCAGCGCTCTACCTGACCGGCAATACCCTTAACGTCTACAGCCAGATCGGACTGGTCACTCTGGTCGGCCTGATCACCAAGAACGGGATCCTTATCGTCGAGTTCGCCAACCAGTTGCAGGAGCAGGGGAAGGACAAGTTCGATGCGGTGATCGAGTCGGCCTCGCTGCGGCTGCGGCCGATCTTGATGACCACCGGATCGATCATCCTCGGCGCCGTGCCGCTGGCGTTCGCCCATGGTGCCGGCTCCGAGAGCCGACAGGCGATCGGTTGGGTTATCGTCGGTGGGATGAGCCTCGGAACGCTTCTGACCCTGTTCGTCATCCCGACGGTCTACCTGCTGCTCGCGAAGAAGAGGGAGTCATTGTCGGAAGAGAGTGAGGGGTACTGATATGAGCCGAACATGCGCGATAAATAGAATTTTTTCGATGCGGAGTTTTGCTCTGGTATCGTTGACGCTGCTTCTTCTGGTCGTCGGATGCTCTTTTGCGCCTGAGTACCGGCCGCCTCAGATGAACCTGCCCGAGGCGTACCAGGGAGATGGCCCCTGGCAAGCGGCGACACCGAAAGATGACATAGCGCGCGGCGATTGGTGGACGATCTTCGGCGATCCGGAACTGGACCGGCTCGAAGAGCTGGCATTGAGTGGCAACCCGGGATTGCAGGTTGCCTTGGCCCGACTGCAACAGGCGCGGGCGGCGCTCGGTGTTTCCCGTTCCGGTTATTATCCGAAACTCGAGCTCAACCCCGGTTCGGTCCGGAGCCGGACCTCCGCCGATTTTACCTCGAGCGGCGAGCCGGAATATTCGACAGTTATCGACCTGCCGCTTGACCTTGCCTATGAGATCGATCTCTGGGGGCGTGTCAGGAATACGGCCCGGGCGGCAGAAGCCGCGGCGGATGCGCAGACGGCGGACTACCGGACCGCTCTGCTTTCGCTTCAGGTCGAGGTGGCGCGCAGCTGGTTTGCACTACGTGCTCTCGACAGTGAGCTTGCCCTGCTCGAGCGGACCACCGCGCTGCGTCGTGACAATCTGAAACTTGTACGCAGCCGCTTCGAAGCGGGCGAGAGCGGTAAGATCGATCTCTCCCGTGCCGAAACCGAACTCAACTCGGCCGAAATTGAGGCTAGGGAGGTGGCTCGTCGACGGCAGTTGCTGCAACATTCGTTGGCAGAACTGGTCGGTCAGCCCGCGTCAGATTTCACGATTCCATCGCTGCCGCTCGACCTTGCGCCGCCCGATATCGCGCCGGGAGTCCCAACGACCCTGCTCGAGCGCCGTCCCGACGTGGCAGCTGCCGAAAGACGGATGGCGGCGGCCAATGCCGATATCGGTATAGCCCGGGCCGCGTTTTTCCCCTCGATCACCCTGTTCGGCTCGGCCGGGTTCCGAAGCGCAGAGGCGGCTGACCTGTTCAAATCCAACAACCAAACCTGGGCGATCGGTCCAAATATCTCCCTCCCCATCTTCAAGGGCGGGCGCAATCGGGCCAACCTGAAGGGAGCGTGGGCAGCGTGGGATGAAGCGGTTGCCGGCTATCGGCAAACGGTACTCGGCGCGATCGGCGAAGTGGAAGACAGTCTCTCCAATCTTCATTTTTACCAGGCCCAGGCCGGGCTGTTGCAGGCGGCGATCAAATCATCAGGCCAGGCCGCTGAGTTAAGCCGGAAACGCTATCGGGCCGGTCTGGTCAGTTATCTCGAAGTTGTCGATACCGAGCGGACCATGCTGCAGTTCCAGCGCCAGGCGGCTCGTATTCTCGGTCAACAGTTGGAGACCTCAACCTTTCTGGTCAAGGCGATCGGTGGCGGATGGAAGCAGGAAATCGAATAAACTGTTCGCTGCCCCATGTTTTTGTTCATGAAAAGACCGACCCCGCTTCGAACAACGAAGCGGGGTCGCTTGCTTTGAGGTTGTTTGCGTGGATCATCAGTGCAGATTTTTCTTCGGAAGCTCCTGCTTGTGACCACAGCTTTCACAGACGAAGGCAGACTTTTCACCCTCTTCTCTGGTCGCTTCACTGAAACGATCATGCACTGAATCTGCCGGTTTCTGCATCGTATGTTTTTTTGCACCGGCAATTTTATGCGGGTGGCCGCAGCTGGTGCAGATAAACGGCGATTTCTCCTGGAGCTCCTCAACCGCTTTCGTAAATCTGTCCATCATAACGATCACTCCTTTCTTCATGCGCGCATCAAGTTGCATGAAACTTCAGCAATAGCCTGTGGACTCTTCAGTGGTGGCTTTGCTTATATATATATTATCATGAATATGTCGGACGGCACCGGTAATTTGGTGAGAGTTTTTTAATAATGTCAAGGCGTTATCAGTCCCCGGGGCAGGTGATGGACTAACTTTTGTGCAGGGAGGGTTGTCCCCTTTGAGAAGAGCCCCAAGAAAAACCCCCTCTTAACGATATCCGTTAAGAGGGGTGATTGTCGTACCACTTACTATTATTTTGCCGGTTTCGGATCGGGCTCATCACCGTAGAGGAGCCGCCGCCGATTCACTTTCTCTTCGTCCTCGCAGAATCTCTTAATAAACTTTCTGTATTCTGCATCGTCGGCGAGGTCTTCCATGTCGACCCCGGCATTTTGTACGCGCCACAAATCTTCCATCTGATTCTTTCATGCAATCCCGTACGGGGGAGTATCTGTTTAGATGAATACGTAGTCGTCAGCTTCGACGCTGCTGCTGGTCGCACTGAGAAACGATCCATCCTGCGAATCCTTGACGATTTCGACCTGGTCATGGGCGATCGAGCAAATGGTCCCACAGTTGGTGCATTCGTGAAGTTCTTCGTGGAACTGGAATGCATTCAACTCGGTTTCAACACTCAAGGTTGATTTGCAGGTCGGGCAAACGAAGGGGGAATACTTGTTTTCTTGGGTTGCCGGCTTGGCAGTTGCCTTGACGACTTTCAACTCGTTTTCGACATAGGTCCACATACTTCCGCAGTCTCCACATTCTCTCAAGTCCTGAGCGAATCCGTCAGCGTGCAGATCGAGTTCGATATGCTTCCTGCTTTTACAGATGGGGCACTTCATAACTATCTCCTTTTGGGGTGGCGGCGCACTTTGTGTCAAGTGCTTCTCTTAACAGAGGGTCTTCACTCTCTTGTTTGGCTCGATGATCGAACTGACATTTATTGCTGCTTCACACATGGATATTTCCAGATTCTCCCCGCGGCCGGTCGCCAGATGTTTGCCGGTTTGCGGATCGATAATGACATATTCATAGGATCCGTCCTGGGCTCGGCCGCCGTAGCGAGCCGGGAATCCCAGTTTCGCCAATATGCTCCAGGCGAACGACATATTAATGACGGGATCCTTCTCTTTTTCTTCTTCGCACCACAAGCCAGCTTGCTGTAATCGTGACCTCATAATTCCTCACTTTTGTCTGTGAAGCAGTGGCGTAACTTTTCGGTGTCGATTCCTCGTTAAGTAGTAATTTATATCATCAATGATAATACTTTCTCTCTATAGTGTCGGAATGTCAAGGCAAAAAAATATAAAATAATGTTACATTTCAAGTAGTTACGCCGTTTTAACGTTTTATACAGTATACAAAGGGTCTATATTTATATTGGAGGGGTCGTCAGTAGTGTTTATTAGAGTCTTCTTAAGGAGCTGAAATTAATAGGTTTTACGGTTTAAGAACAGGGTTTCATAAATTCGCAGCTGAATTTTGGCAAAGCATTGCCGCTTATGGACTGCGACTATCGAAAAAAATTGAATTTTTTTTTTCGAATTAGCTGGGAAAGGCAGGAACTAAACGTCTTTACAGCGCTCAAATGGTCAAACCCCTCCTCCCATGCTATCTCCAACAACTACGTAAGAGCACTTCATCCCGGGCCGTCCGATCCAGAAGGTTCCATATATTCCCCGGCGATCATATCAGACCGAGTTCGTTGTTTGGTGGGGTAGCAATGTAAGTTTTTAATCGAGAGATGTCTGCGCAAGAAAAGTCAATGCGTGGGCTGTTCTTTGATTTTGGATCAAGGTACTCGGGATTGAATTTGAAAGGCAGGATCGTTCGTTGGAAATTTCTTATGCTGTTTATGTAACAAATAAGTATAGCGAAGAATCTCACTATTGAAACCGGAGGAAAGCATAATTTTTATCCGGGCAAATTTCTTTAGGGGTTAGGTAGAAAAATGTTTATTTGGTGATAATTTATAAGCAAAAGAGAGGTTGAAAAAAAATCAAACTAAAGGTGGAACATATCTCAATACCTGATAGGGTGTATATATAAAAGATAACCAATGCGGTCTTAATTAAGAGATGTCATGAGCAACCCATACCAAACAAGAATTGTTGAAAAAGAAATTCGTTTCACTGGAAGCAGGTTCATTCCACCGACAAGATGTTCGGTTCAATAATAGATGAAGACAAGAGAAAGCATGATCTTATCAACACCGGCTCAAACCACGGATCTTTAAAAGTCAAAAAAGGAGAAGAGTCATGACAAACATTACGAAATGGGTAAAAGGTTTTTTCAGGGATGAGGAAGGGGCGACCGCCGTTGAATACGGCGTTATGGTAGCGCTCATTATCGCCGCAGTTGTTGCGATCGTCGCCATTCTCGGCACTCAGATTCAAGAAGGTTTCCAGGATGTCAGCGATGAACTGACCGCCGCGGGTATCACTGGTGGTGGTTGATTCTTTCTTGGCACTTTAGTGTCGACAGTTCGGGGCAATTCTGCCTAAGGAGGTAGGGCAATATGAGCGGGAAACGGTACATAGCAGCTACGAGAGTTCTTTCCGGTGTTATCGCCGGTGGGCTCTTGGCTTGGACCACGATAAGCCAGCTGCAGAGTGATCGGATCCCGCTCATCGCCCTCGCCTCTTTCTTTCTTCTGCTGATCTGCTTTACCGATACCCTCAACTCCCGTATCCCGAATCTTTTTACGTTTTCCCTCGCCATTTGCGGGCTCGCCTATCATTTCTGGCTGGATGGTTTTGCCGGCCTCGGCATGGCGGCCCTCGGGCTCACAGTCGGTTTTTCCCTGTTGATTATTCCATACGCTATGGGCGGTATGGGGGCCGGTGATGTGAAATGTCTCGCCGCACTGGGAGCCTTGCTCGGTCCGGCCGCCATCTTCCAGGTATTCCTCTATATGGGGCTGGCCGGCGGCGTTCTCGCAATCCTTCATTATCTACTCGAATCGAATTTGCGCGAAGAAATTGTTGCCTGGGGGAAACGGATCGGAATGTCGATCTGCGTTCGTGATCCGAGGATGATGGCCCCGGCGCGCTCCGGGGCAAAGCTCCGTTTTCCGTATGCGGCGGCGATTATCTTCGGCTTCTGTGCTTTCGAACAATGGGGAGGGCTGATATGAGAGCCTTCAGAAAAACTTATGAAGATCAGCGAGGGGCGGTCATTGTTGAATTTGCAGTCTGTTTTCTTCTTTTGATGTTCTTGTTGTTCGGGGTAATCGAATTCGGTTTTTTATGGATGCAGTCTCACTACATCAATAATGCCGCCCGTGAAGGCGCACGCGCAGCAGCCAAGCTCGCGGTCGATGTCGACCCGGTTCCGGTAGTAGAAGATGCAGTAAAAAACATGCTCAGTGGTGTCTATGATGACGCCATGGTCGAGGATTGTTGCGGCACGGGTGACTTTATCGCTGTGACCGTAAACGAAACCACGATTGACATAGACGGCGATACTGATCTGAACGCTGTCGAAGTGGTGGTCAATGTTCAGACTTCCGAGGTATGGGAGCCGGTTTTGTGGGGACTTTTGAACCTGTTGCCTGGCATTGACATGGACGATATCGACAGCATCGATGCGTCAGCCATATTTGTCCGAGAGGACCAGTCTTCTCCGTAACTGAACAGTGGAGTTAAATTGATGCGGCCAGAGAATTTAAGAAAATTGAACAGGAAAGGCGAAAGGGGTGCAGCTACGGTCGAGTTTGCCGTTATTGCCACCCTGCTCCTGCTGTTGATTTTCGGAATTCTGGAAATTGGTTTTGTCTTCTGGCAAAGCCATTATGTGTCCAATGCGGCACGTGAAGGGTTGCGCGTCGGTGTGATCGCCAACAACTATAATTGCTTCGATGGAGCCCCGAGTGATGGGTGTACTGAAGCAACCGATCGCTATGTCGCTGTTGACACCGCTGTTCGCGATTATCTTGATACGCTCTATGGCCCGGAAGATATTGCTTCTCTCGAGATACTCTCACCGGAGAGCGGCAACGATGAGGCTGAAACGAAACCGTTGATTGTGACGGTCACGGTAAATAATTTTTTAGATACTTCACTTATTGCGGCTTTAGTGCCGGGTTATTCTAACCCCGACACGATCACCTTTACAGCAACCGGTGATTACGAAGACCCGCAGGAACCGTAGCATGCAGAGGAGAATCGCATGAAAAAGTATGGAGCACTTATTACACTAGGGCTGGCCGTGCTGTTCGGTTTGCTGGCGGTATGGATGACCAATCAATGGCTCCAGGAAAGAGGCTCCGGACAAGTCGCCACGGCTTCGACACCGGTTGAAACAGAGCAGGTGGTTGTTGCGGCAACCGACATCCCGCTCGGTTCACGACTGACCGGAGAGACTCTCGCCATGACCGAGTGGCCGGCCGGAAAGGCGCCGCGAGGATCTTTTAACTCAGTTGAGGAGCTTGACGGGCGGGTCACCCTGTCCCGCATGGCGGCCGGCATGCCGGTTCTAAAAGGAGAATTGGCCGATGCCGGCTCGGGCGCGGGGCTTGTTGCCCTGATCGAGCCGGGCAATCGTGCCATGGCGGTCCGTGTCGATGAAGTGACCGGAGTCGGCGGTTTTATCATTCCCGATTCGATGGTCGACGTGATCAGTGTCGAAACCCGGGGGAAGAAGAACAAGTCGAATACGGTCCTTGAAAGGGTCCGGGTACTTGCCATCGCCCAGGAAACAGAAACGGAAGAGGGGAAGGCTCAGGTCGTGCGGACCGTAACCCTGCAGGTTAAGCCGGATGAAGCTGAAAAACTGGCCCTGCAGATGCATGTCGGCAGCCTTCACCTGATTCTGCGGAACCCGATGGACGATGCTGTTAAAGAGAAGCCGAAAGTCGCAAAAGCGCGGCCGATCCAGACGTTACAATCTCAGGTGCAGCGCCAGAAGGCAGTTCCATTCAACGTTGAAATCATCCGAGGCTCGGATCGGGACAGCATCAAGTTCAAAGATCCCGACTCCGAAGATCGTTATTAGGAGGAGATCATGACTCATTTCAAATTAACAACTCTGTTCAAGGCGATGGTCGTCCTCCTGTTGGTTATTCTGCCAGCAATTTCCTGGGGCGCCGACTTTGATCGTCAGACCTTCGCTATGAAGCTCGGCGGTTCAGAGCTTGTCCAGACGCAAAGCCCGTTTGGCCGCGTTTCCATTGCCGATCCGGACATTGCCGATGTTATCGTCCTTTCACCACGCAGCCTGTACGTCTATGGTAAGGGTGTCGGATATACGAGCATCATCCTCTGGCAGGCGAATGTCGGCAAAACCATACTTGACGTCACCGTCACCCTGGATCTGACCGGTCTGAAAGAGCAAATTGCCACTCTCTATCCGAAGCAGGACATCAGGGTCCACGGCTCCGAGACCGGCATCGCTCTTTCCGGAACCGTCACCGGCCCTGAAATTGTCGACCAGGTCCTCCGTCTGGCAAAGACCTATCTGCCGCGAGAAGGCAAGGGTGGTAAAAATACGGAAGGCGCCGGCAAGTCGGGGTTCGGTGTAACGAACCTTCTTAAGGTCTCCGGCATCCAGCAGGTGCAGCTCGAGGTGAAGTTCGCCGAGGTCAGTCGAGGACATGGTAAGGACTGGAAGGCTTCGGTGGGGGTTAATGGGATTAACACCAATGGTGCTGGCGTTTTGGGTACGGGTGCTATCACGGGGATAAATGCCTTGGACGGGACCCTCACAGGTTTGACAACAGGTAGTATCCTTGCCAACTTCTTCGGGGATGAGGGCGCAAATATATTCGCCAGTTTTGACAATGGTGAAGTCACCTCCGCTTTCAAGTTCCTTGAGACCGAAGGGCTGGCCCGCATTCTTGCCGAGCCACGTTTGGTAACGATGAGTGGCCAGGAAGCAAGCTTCCTCGCGGGTGGTGAAATACCGATCCCGGTCGCCCAGGAAGGGAACACCACGACCATTGAATTCAGGGAGTTTGGTGTCGGTTTATCGTTTACTCCGGTGGTCCTTTCAAACGGACGGATTAGCCTTCATGTCAAACCGAGCGTGACACAACTCTCAGATGATACGGTCATTGTTGGCAGTGGTGGCAGTACATTTGCGATTCCAACCATTACGACCCGCAAACTAGAAACGACTGTGCAGTTGCAGGATGGTCAAACGCTTGCACTGGCAGGCCTTCTTCAGGAAGAGCTGCGAGAAAACGTCAACAAGATTCCGGGGCTCGGTAGCCTGCCGATTATCGGCGCTCTGTTCAGCAGTACCGATTACGTGCAAGACAAGACTGATCTGATGATCGCTGTAACCCCGCACCTGGTCACGACTAATCCCGAGGGCAGCATGAAGTTCCCGGGTGAGGATTTCGAACCGCCGAACTGGTACGAGTTCTATCTCGAGCGTCGTCTCGAAGGATACCGCTTTTACGAAAATCACCCAATCGACGCACATCCGGCATTCTATCCGGAAGAAACACCCGAAGAGGGTGGCGGTATGGAAGGTGAATTCGGGCACGAGCCCCTCGAACAGTCTTAGGTCAGAAAGGAGTATGTCATGAAAAGGATTCTAATCGGATTGATCGGGGTACTGCTTCTGGCCGGTTGTGGCACCTTTAACGAGGCGTACATGCTCGACCAGGAGTTCGGTCAGGCAACACGCGCGGCTTTCGATAGCCAGATCGCTTATCCCGATTATCGTTATGCTGATACCAACCCTGAAGGGATGGAAGGGATCAATGCTGAAGGAGTTATGGATCAATATAACAAGAGCTATGCCGAACCACCCTCCGATGAAGTTGGGGTGTTCGAGTTTGGTGTGACCGGTGATGAATAGATCTTAGGTGTGCCTCGATGAGTATCCCGGTGGAATCTTCTGCCGACAAGGACAAGGTGAACGGTATGTGTTTTAAATACGGCCAGATCGAAAATCAGCGGGGAGCGGTCGCTCCATTGATGGCAGTTCTTCTTGTCGTGCTGCTTCTGGCCTTGGCGATTGTGGTTGATCTTGGTCACATTCACAACGCCAAGATCGAGTTGCAGCAGGCGGTCGATGCCTCCGCCCTCGCCGGAGCGGGTCAGCTCAATGGACAAAGTGGAGCAGATGCGCGTGCCACGAATACCGCCGAGCAGACCCTCATAGCAAATGACATTATCAGCCGAGCAGTCGATCTGGCTTCGGAGAATGTTGCCATTACCATCGGTCATTGGAATACCGAGAACCTCGGAGCATCGTTTGAGGATCGGTGGGCACCGGGAGTAGAACCGTTTAACGCTGTCCGGGTTCAGGCCGAAATCGAAGTTGAGCATACCTTCTTCTCTATCGTAGCACCCAGCACCACGGTTCCGGTCGATGCCCTGGCAGTTCAGCAGAGGAGTGAACTTACTCTGCCGCTGGTCGTAATCAGCTGTATCCCTCCGACCGGCCCCGAAGCAGGGGAACTTGATGCCTGCGGCATCCAGACCTACTCCTTCGCCTCCAACGAGAATACCGCCGGCTGGTCGTCGTTGACTCTCGGCGGTTCAGGCGGTTCGAGCCAGCAGGAGATTGCCGATCTTTTTGATGGAGATGGCTCTGCACAATTCAATCGTATCGTTGAACTTCTCGAAACCAGTTCGGTTGTTTCCAGAGACCCGCCCTGGAACGAGGTTTTTGAGGGGTGCGAAGGGAATGAAGGTGAGACCGGAAATCCATTTTGCGGGCTAGGTGGTGATTTTGGTAGCTATACAACTGCTGGTGATCCTGTAACCCGATATACTGAACTCCCCCGGTTCATTACACTCTCAACGGATGAGCAGGACGCTTTTGCTGACATTATTTCCCAGGACGGTATTCTGTTCAAACAATCAACAGAAACCGATGCCCAATTCCAAACGCGTTTGGCCAATCTCTATAGTGGGGCGGTTAACCCTTACGGTGATAATCGTTTTCTGGGGACCGGACCGGAGGGGGAGCAGTTGATCCGTTACGTCAACGATAAGTTTGATTTTAACGAAAATGGGGTAACCAACGAGAAAGTTTACATCCCCGACTTCAACCGGGCGGTCGATTATGCCGGCTACCCGCCGGTTTCGGCGACCACCGGTGCGATGTCGGTGGTAATGGGCACACTGCTCGACAAGATTACTCCTCCATTTAAACAGAAAAAGGATATCCAGTTTACCGATGCTCTGACCAAAGAGAACCCTCCTTTTGACGAGGACGGGGCTGCTGTTGCAGGGGCCCAGGGTGAAACTCTTCTCTTCACCATCCCGGTTATCTTCGCTGGGTCCTGCGGCGGGTTCGACCCCAAGAGTTTCGATAACAACACCGCCCAGGAGAGCGGCGAACTGCATTACGTCGGGTTGGCGAACTTCCTGGTCACCCGGATCTGGAAAGGTGGCGATTGTTACGAGACCAGTGACCCGGTCCTTCTGAATGCAACGAACTCGTTGGACTGTGATCCGACGGATCATGAACCTGAGCTTTTAAATGGAACGACCTACGCCTGTCCAGTCAGTGGTGCAGCGCCGATTGCATTCGAAGGTCTGATTCGGCCTCCGGGCCTCGGTGAGGAATCCGGGGGAGGGACACGTGTGGTTGTTTACCTGGTTGAATAAATGATTAAGGAAGGGTTTGAGGACTCAATATGACAGTGAAATTGATAATTGCAAAGGAACTGGCGAACAAGGATTTAAGGGATGAAATAACATCCCTGGTCGAGGAGCTGTCGAATATCGAATTGATCTCCTGGCAGGATGGGATCGGTGAGAAGGGGGATGCGACGAGCAATATCCACCCCGATGTTGTTATTATTGATGATGCTCCGCAGTTCGGCCCCATGCCGGAACGGATTGTCCGCCTGCGCAAAAACCACCCGCACGTCACCGTATTTATCGCATCTCAGGAGCAAAATCCGGGACAGATCGTAGCCGCGATGAAGGCGGGGGCCGCCGAGTTTTTGATCAGCCCGTTCAACAAGAAGATCGTTTCCCGGGCGCTCGATGAAGTCCGTGAAGCGATTCAGAAGAACCGGAATGGCAGCAAGGGGCGGGTCTTCAGCTTCATCAGCGCCAAAGGTGGACTCGGTTCAACCGTGCTTGCCACCAACAGCGGCGTGGTGTCCGCCCACCAATATAAACAACGGACGGCGTTGTGCGATTTGAGCTGACAGTCGGGGGACAGCGCTGTTCTGCTCGACCTGTCACCCAAAACCGACATGGCCGACATCGCCGAAAACTTCCATCGTCTCGACCTGGCGATGCTCAGGGATTGCATGTGCCGACATGGCAGCGGTCTGGAACTTCTTTCGGCCCCTTTCCGCCCCGAGCGGTGTGAAACGATCAAGCCCGACCATGTGTCTAATATTCTCGAGATGTTAAATCAGCTCTATGAAGTTATTTTCATCGATTGTACCTCCATGTTTGTTAACCCGAGCGAGGTTGAGGCTTTCCGTGGTTCGGAGACGATCTTTATCGTGACCGATCTTTCGGTTCCGGCTTTGCGCAACGCCAGCCGACTGGCTCATTACATCAACGGGCTCGGCATCAGCCATGATCGGATTGAGTATGTAGCCAATCGGTTCCATAAAGGAGGCGCGCTCGGGCTCTCCCAGGCCGAGGAGACATTGGGCAAACGGATTTTCTGGCTTTTCCCGAATGATTACGACGATGTTGTCACGTCCATCAACGAGGGGAAACCGGTTGCCCAGTTGGCACCCCATTCGACGATTTCGGAAAGTATCAAAGGCTTTATCGATCGCTTGCTAAATCCCAAAGCCGACACCAAGTTCCGCGGTATGCGTGGACGGTTCGGCAAGGCCCTCTAGGAGGTGTGCCGTGGCTTTTAACGAATTGCAGCATGAAGAGATTGCCGAAAGTTCAAATGATCGTAACGAGCAGTTTTACGACATAAAGAACCGTCTCCACACACAGCTGGTCGAAGAGGCGGACCTTTCGGCGCTCGACAATCTGACGGAAGGGGAGATCCGCTCCGAGGTGACCACCCTGGTCGAGGATTTCCTGCGCGCCGAAAATATCCCGATGAACAGTGAGGAACGCGAGCACCTGATTCGTGAATTGATCGACGAGCTGACCGGGCTCGGTCCGATCGAGCCGCTGCTCCGGGATCCGACGGTCTCCGATATCCTCTGCAATACCTATCGGGATGTCTATGTCGAAAGGGCCGGCCGGGTCGAAAAGACATCTGTCCGGTTCGTCAACGACGCGCACCTGATGAATATTATCGACCGGATCATCTCGCGCGTTGGCCGCCGCATCGATGAATCGTCGCCGATGGTCGATGCCCGTCTGCCGGACGGTTCGCGTGTCAACGCCATCATCCCACCGTTGGCGGTCGATGGCCCGATGCTTTCGATTCGGCGCTTCGCGGTCAATCCACTCAAGATGGAAGACCTGATCAATTACCAGACCCTTACCGAGGAGATAGGGCAGTTTCTGTCGGCCGCGGTCACCGCCAAGCTTAATGTCATGATCTCCGGTGGTACCGGTGCCGGTAAGACCACCCTGCTCAATGTTCTCTCCGGCTTCATCCCCTACGACGAACGGATTGTCACCATCGAGGACTCGGCCGAGCTGCAGCTGCAACAGGGCCATGTTGTTCGCCTTGAGACTCGACCCGCCAACATCGAGGGGGAAGGGATGATTACCCAGCGCGACCTGGTCCGCAACTCGTTGCGGATGCGACCCGACCGGATTATCGTCGGTGAGGTGCGTGGGGCAGAGGCGTTCGATATGCTGCAGGCGATGAACACCGGCCATGAGGGTTCCTTGACGACCATCCATGCCAACTCGCCGCGCGACTCCCTCACCCGGCTCGAATCGATGATCCTGATGGTCGGGGCCAACCTGCCGGAACAGTCGATGCGCTTTATGGTTTCTTCGGCGCTTGATATGATCATCCAGGTCAGCCGGTTGAGCGATGGAACGCGTAAGGTGATGTCGGTCAGTGAAGTAGTCGGCATGGAAGGGAATGTCATTACCCTCCAGGAAATTTTCGTGTTCCGGCGCCAGGGCATCGACTCGGAAGGCCATGTCCGTGGTCATTTTGAAGCGACCGGCATCCGTCCCAAGTTTGCCGACAGGATCGCCTATGCCGGGATAGAACTTCCGGAAGACCTGTTCCGGACGGAGCGTAGTTGACCTTTTAGGAGGTTGTTATGACTGATCTATATTCTCTCGGATTACTGGCAGCCATATTCCTGGCCGTATTCTTCGTTATCCAGCTTATCTTTATGGTCTGGCGGGAATCGCATTTTTCCGAGAAACGGCGAGTCAAGAAGCGCCTGATGTATATTTCGGCGGGAGGGAAGCATGGTAAGGAGAAATTAAATCTGTATCGCGATCGGGTTCTCAAGGATGTCGGCGTGGTTGAAAAATTCATGCTGGGTCTGCCCCGTCTCCCGGCTCTCGATCGGATGCTTCTCCGTTCCAAGCTGCCGATCACGCCGACCGTTTTCGTCTGTTTCGCTGTGGGACTTGCCCTTCTCGGCGTTCTCTTGGGCTGGCAGTTTTTGCCGAATGCATCGGCGACGGTTCTTCTTGCTATTCTGCTTTTTATCGCACCTTTTATCTGGCTGCGTCTGGTCGAGTCACAGGCGATGCAGCGTTTCGATGAGCAGCTGCCGGAAGCGCTCGACCTGCTGGCGCGGGCGGTCCGTTCGGGGCATGCATTGTCGGCCGGGATGGAGATGGTCGCCGATGAGATGGATGACCCGATCAAGGGTGAATTTGCTGCCACCGTCGACGAAATCAACCTTGGGCTTTCCCACGATGAGGCCTTTGAAAATCTGGTTTCCCGAGTTCCGAGTCGTGATCTGAAGTTTTTCGCAATCACCGTTATGATTCAGAAGGAGACAGGTGGTAATATCGCGGAGATTTTCGATAACATCAGCCGTCTGATCCGTGAGCGTCACCAGTTCGCCCGCCAGGTCCAGGCCTTGACCGCCGAAGGACGGCTTTCCGGCTGGATATTGATGTTTCTCCCGTTGTTGATGTTTCTCTATATCTACTTTGTAAACTTCGATTACATTTCACTGCTCTGGCGCGAGGAGTTAGGGCGAATCATGCTTGTCGGTGCCGTTATTCTTCAGATTGTCGGAATGTTCGTGATTAGCCGTATCGTCAAGATCGAAATATAGGAGGCACTTATGCGCAGCATAATTGAAAGCATCGGCATTTCTTTCGACCTCTTCATCCTGTTGCTGGTCTTTGTTGCTGTCGCTTTTGCCGTAGGTGCCATGGTCTGGATGATGGTGTCACGGGACAACTACCAGCAGCGGTTGAAAAAAGTTACTTCGGAAGGGAAGCGGCAACCGGAGATCTTGAAGGATCAAGGAAAATCCTTGATCGAGTCCGAACAACAGGCCGGTTTTTTCGACCTGCTCTTAAGCCCCCTGCACCGTTTCGCGCTGCCGGAAGAAGAGTCAATCCAGCGCCGCTTGCGCTTACGGTTGGTTCAGGCTGGATTCCGTTCAAAGCGGGCCTTCCGGATCTATCTCGGGGCAAAGGTCTTGCTGACTTTGCTGTTCCCGGGACTTTATTTCCTCAGCCTTTTCGTGAAAACGTTCAATTCACAGACTCTTCTTATTATGGCGTCGCTCGCCGCCGCCGGACTTTTCCTTCCGAACCTGATTGTCAATCTGTTGGGAAGTGCGCGCAAGAGCCGCATACTGCGTGCTCTTCCCGATGCTCTCGACCTGATGGTCATCTGTGTCGAAGCCGGGCTGGGGCTCGATATGACCTTCAAGCGGGTTGGTGATGAAATTCGCCCGCTATGCAGTGATCTGAGTGAGGAGTTTCATCTGGTCAACCGTGAAGTCAGGGCCGGAAAGTCGCGCCAGGATGCCTTCAACCAAATGTCTCTCCGGACCGGCGTCAATGAAGTTCATAGTCTGATGACAGTGTTGACCCAGACCAGCCGGTTCGGCACCAGTATCGCCAAGGCGTTGCGGGTTCATGCTGACGCCATGCGGGTTCGTCGGCGCCTCGCGGCTGAGGAGAGGGCGGCCAAGTCGGCGGTCAAATTGGTTTTCCCGTTGGTCGTATTTGTTTTTCCGGCTATATTCGTTGTTCTGGTCGGTCCGGCGGCGATCCGGATTATGAAAACTGTTATTCCCGCTTTCGGTGGCGGGTGATCCCTATAGAGGAGAAGACTTGATGAACTTCCATGCAAGGGTAATATCCCGTTTACTTGTTCTGATGATGCTATCGTTGTTGCTTGCTTCGTGTGCATCTCACTCCAGATCAGTGCCGCTCCAGAATTCCATGCATGCTGAATTCGGGAGCGATGCCGACCCTGAACAGCAGGTCAAGAACCTGAGCATTGAGGAGTTGTTGGCCCGGGGAGAGAAGTACGCGGCCCAGGGGAACTATGAATTATCGATTTTTCACTACAAGCAGGCCCTCGGTCGTGATGCTGAATCAGTGCCGGCGCTGATGGGGCTCGGTGACCTTCTCTGGAAACAGGGAAGTTTTGAGGCGGCGGAAAAGGTTTATCAGCGAACGTTGGAAATCGATGAACAATACGTCCCGGCGTTAATCGGCTCCGGAAAGGCGTTACGGAAACTCGGAAAACTTGAAGAGAGCGAAAATAGACTGCAGCAAGCGATTGACGAAGAGCCGGATAATCTCGAAGTGATGACCGAGTTGGCCATTACCTACGATCATGCCGGTAATTATGATCTATCCGAACCCATTTTTCGACAGGTTACTGAAAGGTCTCCTGGAAAACCGGGTGCATTGAATAATCTCGGATTTAACCTGTTGTTGCAGCAACGGTATGGCGAAGCGATTCAGCCTCTGCAAAAAGCGCTGAAATTGAACCCCAGGGCCGAGAATACAAAAAACAATCTGGCGACGGCTTACCTGATGACCGGTAAAACGACCCGGGCCCGCTCGCTTTTCGAGGATACGATCGGGATCGCCGGAGCCTGGAACAATATTGGTTACATCCATTTGAAGCGGGGCGAATGGGACATGGCCGAGCAGGCTTTTGAGAAGGCTCTTGATCTCAACCCGAAATATTATGCCCGGGCCAAGAAGAACCTGATGCGCACGCAGGAGCTGCGTGAAGCAGAAAAAGAGTCACACTAACATTTTCCGTACGGAGGTGTTCATTATGAAATTTCGCACTGTTACAACGGTCTTACTGATCCTTCTTTGCTGGGCTGCTGTAGCTTACGGAGAGATGGTTTCTGTTGCCGTCGACCGGGCGAACATTCGCGAAACTCCGAAAATCAACCAGTATAACCTCTTTATCCAGGCGCCAATACACTATCCGCTCAGGGTCCTCGGTACGGAAGGGGCATTTTACAAGGTTATGGATTATCGGGGGCAGCAGGGTTACATCGATACCGATATCGTCGACAAGACCCGGTCTGCAGTGGTTACGGTCGGACGTGGAAACCTGCGCAGCGGACCCGGTACCTCGAACAAGGTTATTCTGCGGGCCGAAAGAGGGGTGTCCTTTAAAGTGATCAAGGAGAGCGGCGAGTGGCTTCAGCTTGAACATGCCTCCGGTAGCACGGGCTGGATGCATAAGAACCTGCTCTGGGGTTATTAGCAGGCTGTATCAGTAAAAAGATGGTGAATCATAAACGCCTGCGGGTCGCTGTGTCCCGCAGGCGTTTTATCGTTAATGCTCTGAAATGTCCGAAACTATTTCGAGAAAAGAGCCCTGGTCATCGAAACGACCCGATCCAGGTCCGACTTCGGAAAGTAGGTCGCGCAGCCATACTCTTTCGCTTCTTGCTTGGTGATCTCTTTCTCAGTCAGCATGACGATCGGGAGAAATTTATTGAGTCCCTTGATATGCTTGGCAACGTCAAAGCCGTTCACTCCCGGCATCTCCAGATCGGTGATTACCAGGTCGTATGGATCTGATTGGGACGCTACCTCGGCTGCGTCAAAAAGCGCGATCGCTTTCTCACCCGAGTCGACAGCTTCGACGTCAAAGTCGTTTTCAAGCTGGTCGCTGATGACCCTGAGGAAAAAAGAACAGTCGTCGATTACGAGAACCCGTTTTTTCATTGGTTGTCGTTCCTGTTTAAGTATTGAATTAACGATTTCAGCTTGTCGCACCTAAATCAATTTAACAGTATATAGTAGATTTCTCACTTTTTTCTTACAAATTCGAAGTGGTTGGATTTTGTGGTCGGCAAAAATCCTCCAGATAAGAGATTTAAAAATAAGAATAGTATAATGTCTATCTGCCTGAAAAATAAAAAAAATTGGTTATAATTTATTTTTACACAATTCCTCAAAAATCCACCCAGCCATCGTCAACGAACGCTTTCGGAGGTAGAAGTCATGCATAGCGGTACTTTTGTGCGTCGGGTTGGTTTGTCGTTTTTGTTGGTATTGATGATGATTCTTTTCGGGCTGTCAGGGAAGGTTTTTTCCTGGTCGTCCCTTCCGGTTGTCGATGATCCGTTGGTGCGGATGCCGGGGACCCAGCAGAACCAGGGAGTTGCTGTCGAGTCTTCCGGACGCTGCCTGAATTGTCACGGTGGCTACAACCAGGCGGTCGAGCCGGGCCATAACTGGAAAGGTTCGATGATGGCACAGGCGTCGCGTGACCCGATCTTTTGGGCCTGCATGACGGTCGCCGCCCAGGATTCGGTATGGGCCCTCGGTAATCCGAACGCCGTCGATCTGTGCGAGCGTTGCCATTTCCCGACCGGGTGGCTGCAGGGGCGTTCCGATCCGCCGAACGCTTCGGCGATGACCGGTAGCGACTACGACGGACTCTCCTGTGATTTCTGTCACCAGTTATGGGATCCCTTCTTCGAAACGACCGCCAATGGTAGCCGGGAGGGGAGTGACTGGAGCGGCTACTGGGACGAGGCGTCATCGCTCTCTTCTACCGAGGCTGGCAAGACATACACTGACGACCAGACCCTTTCCGGAAATATCAGCCTCTTTAACCCGGGAAAGTTCTTCGTCAACGACAAGCCGAAGTATCTGAACAGTTACACCGAAAGTGCCAGCGGACAGTTCTTTGTTTCTTCGGCGCGCTCCAAGCGGGCGAGTTTCGCCGACGCCGGGGCCAAGCACCAGATGCTCTACAGCCGATTTCACAAGTCGAAATACCTCTGTGCTACCTGTCATGATGTCTCCAACCCGGCCCTGGCCAATCTCGGTCTCTCGGGTCTGGCCGATCAGTCGGGCGGCAGCGACCTCATCTCCGAGCAGTATTCGGCTTCGAGTTATTTCCATGTCGAACGGACATTCTCAGAATTCATGCTTTCGGCATACGGCCAGCAGGGGGGCGCCGCAACCAATCCTGAGTTCCGTGCGCAGGGTGCACCGTCGATCACCAACGCCGCCAAGTGCCAGGACTGCCATATGCGCGACGTTGTCGGTGCCGCCGCCAACAAGTCGACGGCGGTGCTGCGACCCAACGACAGCCTGGAGCATCCGCAGTCTGGCCAGCCTCTGCACGACCTGACCGGCGGCAACGCCTGGGTCTCTTATGTCCTGGCGAGCCTCGATCAGAACGGGCCGGTCTACGATGCCCGCAATGTCGAGATTCTCAACAAGGGGCCGAACGTGTTGACCCTGGATCTCTCTCAGGGGGAGACACCGATGAGAGAAGGGGCGGCACTCAAGGACGGTTCTGACCGTGCCCTGCAGCAGCTACAGCTTGCGGCGACGCTTAAGAACCTCAATTACGATCCGGCCAGTGGGTCCTTCTCCGTCACGATTCAGAACAACAGTGGGCATAAGCTGATCTCGGGCTTCCCCGAAGGGCGTCGCATGTTCCTCAATCTGAAGCTTTACAAAGAAGGGAATCTTATTCATGAGGTGAATCCCTATTCCTATACGGTCGGTACCCTAAAGGGGATGTCGGGGGCGCCGCTTTCGACCAATGAGCAGTATCGCGACGAGCTGGTCTACGAGGTTCATCCGAAAAGCAGCCTGACCGGTGAAGAACAGACCTTCCATTTTGTGTTGGCGACCGGGCGCTCCAAGGATAACCGTATCCCGCCAAAGGGATTCGATATCAGTAAGGCACCTGCGCGCTTCTCGGAACCGGTATGGCACGGT